>JANPPB010000817.1:0-3550 GCA_031428295.1 Segetibacter sp.
GAGGCGTTTTAAAAATTTATCGCCATTTAACTGGCCTACTGTTTTATGGAATTCTTTTTTGGTGAGAAACTGCCAGCCTCCGCCGCTCTCACGAACTTCAAAGGGATAAAATTCTGCATTGTATTTTTCCTGGATGCCTTCCACGGCAGCCCCTACCTGTTCGCCTGAAATGCGGTGCTCCATGAAACCAAATGCATTATTAATTAGCTCAACTATATCCGGCGTTGTCAGCGGTTTATCGCTGGCAAATATTAAGGCTTCAATATGAGGAATGATTTGAGAAAGTTCCACTTGGTTGTTGGTTGTTTGTTGTTGGTTGATAGCCGGACAAACAACTGTCAACTATCAACTGTCAACTATTTTTATCCCTGCAATGCGGCTGCGCCACTAACAATCTCAGTTAACTCAGTAGTAATAGCTGCCTGGCGTGCCCGGTTGTACGAAATTTTAAGCCCTTTCAATAATTCGTTGGCATTCTCACTGGCTTTGTCCATTGCTGTCATTCTTGCTCCGTGCTCACTGGCATGGGCATCAAGTATTGCCTTAAATAACTGTGTATTCAAGATTTTCGGCATCAATTCAGCTACCAATTCTTCCTTTGCCGGCTCAAAAATAAAGTCAGCCTTTTTAACGCCTTCTTTCTTTTCTAATTTAGGAATTGGCAAAAATCTTTCTACTACAAAACGTTGAGTTGCAGCATTTTTAAATTCACTGTACACCAATTCAATCACATCAAACTCTTTATTTTCAAAAGCCTTTACTGCTGCTACTGATACAGCCTGCACAGTTTCGAAGCTGAGGTTTAGAAAAACATCTTTAAAATCTGCATTGGTATTATAGTTGGCACGGGTAAGACCTTCATAACCTTTTTTTCCTACGTTCCAAATAGTTACGTGGCCTTTTTGCCTTTGAGCCTTATATTTTTCTTCGATGGTGAGTTTGGTAAGCTTAATAATGTTTGCATTATATCCTCCTGCCAAACCACGATCACTGGTTATTACAATAAACAAAACTTTTTCAGTTCCACGGTCTTTGGCTAGACTGCCTCCTACTTCACCCTCAGCATTACTTACAATATTGCTAAGCATTTCCTGCAATTTTTGAGCATAGGGACGCATTTGAACTATGGCATCCTGCGCCCTGCGCAACTTTGCGGCGCTCACCATTTTCATGGCTTTTGTAATTTGCTGGGTGCTTTGCACACTCTTAATCCGGTTACGAACTTCTTTTAACTGACCACTCATTTAAAAAAGATTTGTATTTCTTTTAATTATAAACGTGTAGAAACCATTGAATTAAACACTTAACTATTACTTGAACCATAATTCAGTGGTTCAACTTTTTTATTCGGCGGCAAAGGTAAGGTTTGAAGGCGAAAAGGCAAGCAGCAAACACCCCCTGGCATCTGCTGCCTGCCTGAGCAGGAAGAATATTTCGTTCAATTTATGCAGCGGCCCGGGGATCGCCTTTCATAAATTTTCCGGTGAGGTTGAAAAGGGCATCAGAAGTATTTTTTCCGGCTTTTCCATCTGCGGTTAGGTGAGCACCGGCAAGATTTAATAGTTGCTGTAACTCTTTTGCTTTTGGCACTTCGCGGTTTGGAGCAAACGATACAATTTCTGCCAATTGCCTGATCAATGAAAGCCGATCAGATATGCCAATTTGCAATATTTGTTTTTCGGCAAGCCTTCTTAACAACACGGCAGCACCAATTTGCTTGGAAACCGCTTTGGGGTCATATTTTCCATCCGCTACATATTTCCCCTTTGTGTAATGATTGCTCATGCTCCACAGATAGGGCGAATTGATGGGAGTGTCTAATCTTCTATATCCAAAACCATTGTAACCTTCCAGCTTAAACAACATTCCGGGTATTGTCCAATCGGTCCATTGGTTTATTTTGTCAAAGGTTAGTGCATCTTCGGCACTTTGCTCCCAGGTAAAAGGCGGATTCCCAATCCTGGGTCTTCCTGCCGGAACCTGCACAGTTCTGGCTGATAAAGGGTCGCCATTATGCATGTGTTTGTTGAAGCTAAGCCCCCCTTCCATACAATGTATAATGCCTATAAAAAACCATGGAATATTTAATTTATTGCCAACACCATCATATCGTTGGCGGGCAGTTATAATTTTATCAACAATAGCGTTTACTTCTGGTAGCTTTTCGGGCCTGATAATACAGGTGTCGAACAAGCGTTGGTATTCTGATTGTGATTGAGGATTTAACGAAAAAGTAGCCATGGCAATTGGTTTTAGTGTTGGTTTTAAGAAATGGAAAAATTTGACGGGATTGAATAACCCGCAAATAACATTAGTGGTCAGCTAAAATGCTCATTTGTTTTGTGAATGTCAAGTACTTGAAAAAATAATTTTCATTAGTGGGTGAGCCGAAAGGAAGTTTATGTTATTGTCAATTCCATCCACATGGGCCGGTGATCGGAGATAAAATATTTTACCAAACTCCTGAACTCTGCCGGAGTTTTTGTTTTATATACTTCGGCAAATAATGCATTGTCAAAAGGAAAAACACCGTGGGATAATATAGCGCTTTTCATGCCCGGCAAAAAAGCAATCTGGTCATAAGCTTTATCATCATTTAGGTTACTGTAAACCTTTGAAGTATGATCGGGAAGTTGCAATCCCTTTTGCACAAGGGCTTTGTATACCGGGTCTTTTTCGTCAACCATCGGCAGGTTAAAATCGCCCAGGGCAAAAATATTGGTGGTGTAGGAATATTTGCTATTAGCTCTTAAGTTGGCCCACCGGCCTACGCAAAAAGCCTCCAGGCATCTTCTTTCAATGGATTTGGCTTTACTATCTGTTCCAAAATACAAATGCACATTCAGTAGAGAAAAATCAAAGCGCTTAACCTTAAAACTTGCCAAAAAAGGGCTTCGGTCAAAACCATTAAATGTTGTTGTGATGCCATCCAGCTTTATGCTCTTAAATTGAGAAGGTGGTATGGCTACTTCCCCAACCTCAAACAGCAACGAAACTTTTGAAGCCCTGTAGATGTACCCCATCCGTTCGTTATTGCCGGATGCGTCTGAAAAAATAAACCTGAAATCTTTACCCAATAATTTTACCACCTCCTGAAAATGCAGGCTGTTATTCTTAATCTCCTGTATGGCAACAAGGTCGAACCAGGAAATCATTTCTGCAATAATTTTTAGATGCACGGGTTGCCGTTCCTGGTCGCCGAAGTTGGCAATATTCCAGGTTGCTAATAAAAGATTGGTGGGTTTGCTTGCCGGAATTTGTAAAGTAGGTTTTGAATTCCTGAACTTTCTAATGGCTTTAATTTCGGTAGCAAGATTAATCTGGTATTCAAAATTTGGTTTTGGAAAGGAGGGCATATTATTTAAGAAGGGTTAAAGAAATTAAATCTTTATAAAACTAAATACCGTGTCAACCACCATATTAAGAACGCTGTTTTTAAACTGGTCTACTCTTATAGCAGCAAGGCCCGCCTGGCTCAACGCATTCATTTCTAAAAGCTGTTTTTGACTGTTTACCAACCATTCAAAGTCATCAGTTGTCAATTGATGGT
>JANPPB010000818.1:0-1846 GCA_031428295.1 Segetibacter sp.
CCCTATTTTCAACAGGTAGTTACTTTCCTGAAAATTGAAAGAGCTCAAGGCAAAACCATATACCCACCGGGTTCACTTATATTCAATGCTTTTGATAAAACGCCCTTCGACAAAGTAAAAGTTGTCATCATTGGGCAGGACCCTTATCATGGAGAGGGGCAGGCACATGGCCTCAGTTTCTCGGTGCAGCCAGGTGTTAAGCCTCCCCCATCGCTCGTTAATATTTATAAAGAACTACAAACCGACATCGGTATGCCCATACCAACTTCGGGCAATTTAGACCATTGGGCTGAGCAGGGTGTATTGCTATTAAATGCGGCTTTAACGGTAAGGGCAAACGAGCCGGCAAGCCATGCCAAAATAGGTTGGGCCGATTTTACAAATACTGTTATCAGTAAATTATCAGATGAAAAAACCGGCGTCATATTTTTATTATGGGGAAGGTTTGCACACGAAAAACAATCATTGATTGATGAAACCCGGCACTTTGTACTTAAAGCTGCCCACCCATCGCCGTTTAGCGCCGACAAAGGATTTTTTGGATGCAAACATTTTAGCAAAACCAACGAACTATTGAGTAAGCAGGGGCTTGATCCTATAGATTGGAGTGTCTAATTTCATACAAATTACTACCCTGTACAAGTTAGAATAACTACCCCTTAATAGATATACATGAGCATTTTAAAAAACATTTTTGGACGAATTTGGGCCCTTTGGGGATTGATTATTTTTTTAGCTACCCTTCTAATTGTTCTCATACCCATCCTCATCACTTTTAAAGTAAAGGAACCACTGGGGACCGAAATTTTCCGAAATATTTCTAAAGCATGGATGACCGTTTTTCTAACAATGATTGGATGCCGGCTGGTTATAAAAGGCAAACATCATTTTAAAAAAGGTGAAACGTATGTAGTGGTTTGCAATCACAATTCATTTATGGATGTACCGGTTACCACCCCGTTTTTACCGGGGGCCAATAAAACCATTGCCAAAAAATCGATGGCCAAAATTCCCTTGTTTGGCTGGATTTATAGTCGTGGAGCTGTACTGGTAGACAGGGACAGCGATGAAAGCAGGCGCCAAAGTTTTGAGATTATGAAGCAAACTTTGGTTGAAGGCCTGCACATGGTAATTTACCCCGAGGGCACCCGTAACCGTACCCCCGATCCGCTAAAAAAATTTTACGACGGAGCCTTCAAACTTGCCACAGCAACAAACACCAATATTATCCCCACCCTTCTATTTAATACCAACAAAGTATTGCCTACAAATAAGGTGTTTTACCTATGGCCCAAAACCCTGGAAATGCATTTTTTGCCTGTTGTTGAAACAGCTAACGTACCGGTAAAGGAGATAAAAGATAAAGTGTTTAATATTATGTGGACATACTACAAAGACCACCAAACCTCGTAACATTATTAGTTAAAGAATGTACGGGACCGGTTGATTCGCAGGTCTCTTAAAATGCCCGACTTAGGACTAATGCTTATGTTGAACGATCGGTACAGACCTATTGGATTTAGGTTGATGGACATTTGCCAGCAGTGCAGATCGCGGGATACCCACATAGATAGTGTCTGGATTTTTTTAGTCTTAAAATCGAAATAAGTATTGCCTCCCATCTTCCATTTCTCTGTAAGGCTAAAGTCGCCATTAACACTTAAGTTTGAGGATACCTGTGTAGTAATATTTGTGTAACTGGCTACAAACTGTCGGCTAAAGTTTAATGAATACGATAGCTGCACGTTCCAGGGAATATTAAAATCGGTGTATTCCGCAGGGTTATCTCTAACCATATCCAGTTGTCGCATTTGCTCGTCAGGGGTTAAAAACTCGTCCTGCGTTA
>JANPPB010000819.1:0-4076 GCA_031428295.1 Segetibacter sp.
ATTTCATAACGTACATCAGGACCAAAATTGTAATAGTTTGGACCACCATCAGGTGATTCAAATGGAATGTAGTTGGCAATAATGGTTACCGTATTGGTATTGTCAGGACTTCTGAACGCATACACGTCGGTATTGTCGGCCAGCGGATCATTGGAGATCAATGGCGCTTCCCGGTGAGAGGACGCATTGGCCAGGTTGGAGAAAAGCAACGCCATCAGGCAGAGCTTTAACCCGCTGAATAGTAAAATTTTTTTTGTCATAAATAATAGATTTTGTAATGAAAAAAACGAAAGTAAATATCTGTTTTACGTTTTCAAAAAAACAGAACGAAATAGATAACTACTTACATAACAGTTGAGCAAAAGTTTAAAAAATAAAAAGATATTGCTCCACTGAAATAGTAGTATAAAAAACTCAAGGGTGCACGGTTGGAAAAGATGAGCAAGGTAAATTGAAAAAAATTAAATTTAAAATCAAAATGAACTTTCGGAGTGATTATTTTTCTACTTTAATATTAGGTCTTCATAACCCATTTAACATCTTTTCCATTGAACGCATAGCTTAAAGAAATATTCCGTTTGTAATTACAAGTTGATCAAGTTTTATATAATAAAATTTTAAGAAAATGGCTACCGACAGAAGAAGCTTTTTATTAAATGCAACCGTACTGGCAACCGCATTAAGCTTGCCGGGTAAAGGGTTTTCAAGCCTGTTTCAAAACAAGCAATTAGCCAAAAGTGCTTTCTTTAAAAAGACGTCTTCCATCTCCGTATTTTCAAAAAACCTGCAATGGCTTTCTATAACCGATATGGCTAAAGCAGTTGCTGAAATGGGCTTTGATGGAATTGATATAACGGTAAGGCCCAATGGACATGTTCTACCCGAAAATGTGACGGAGGATTTACCAAAAGCCGTAGAGATCATCAGGAAAAACGGGTTGGAGGTTTATATGATCACTACAGCGATCGCCAGCGCTGAAGAAAAATTTACGGAACCTATATTAAAAACTGCTGGAAGCCTGGGCATTCCTTATTATCGGATGGGTTGGCTTGACTACAATAAAAAAATGAGCCGCGAAGACAACCTGGCGGCATTTAAGAATACTCTCGCAGACATGGCTAAATTAGGAAAACATTATAATGTCAAAGGGGCTTATCAAAACCATGCAGGCGAAAACTTTGGGTCAGCCGTCATTGATCTGTATCTGGCGTTAAAAAGCGTACATAGCAAATGGATGGGTTGCCAATACGATATACGCCATGCAACTGTTGAAGGCGCAAACAGTTGGCCTATTGGCTTCGACTTTATAAAGGACCAAATTAATACCATCAACCTTAAAGATTTTACCTGGACTAAAACCGGCAATAAATCAAAAGAAGAAAATGTACCTCTGGGAACCGGCGCGGTAGATTTTGAAAAATACTTCAACCACTTAAAACAAATACCGTTTAAGGGTCCGGTATGTTTGCATTTTGAGTACCCGCTTGGTGGCGCTGAAGATGGAGCTAAAAAAATAACCATCCCTGCTAAGGAAGTATTTACAGCAATGCGCAGAGATTTGGAACTGGCCAGAAAATGGCTTCCTTCAACATAAATAAAACCAGTCTAATTGTTTTAACAGCATGCTTATGGATTGGTTGGACTGTCCTGTAATTGCTTCTGCTGCTGGCTTTGAGCATTTAAATCGTCTAGCATACGCCTTGCAGTAGTGTCGCCTGTAAGCATCGCCTCCATCAAAAGCTTACTACCCTGGGTAACGTTCTTAATAAAATTGCAGCGGTCATAATTGTTCTGCAATAAAGTGGGATCATCATCGGCAAAAGCATATAAAAACCCCAGGGTTCTTTTTGCAGGTACATACCCACTTCCACTCAACTTCTTAAGCAGGTTAAATGCCTGGTCGCAACTAATCAACCGGTTGCGGTTTTGCAATGCAAGATTTGCATATTCATACGTGGCTTCGGGAACATCAGCATTCAACAACTCACCATAAACTTTTACGCCATCAATAAATTTATTTGAGTTGATCAGCAGCCTGGCTTCATTCAATTTTATACTAATTTCTTCCTCTGACAATACCGTTCCGGGCGGGCTGGAATTGCGGTTATTTGCCAACCATTCCGAAAGCGTAATCATATCCTCTTTACGCAACCAGCCTTTGGAAGTAAGGCCCCTGTCGTTAGTTAGTTCAGTATAAATAAACCCATTCCTTTCATCCATGGCCTTTATAATTTGTCTGGAGGCAATTGCGTATGCATTGCGCCGTGTTGCTTCATCCGGCTGGTTATAGAAATAAGCTTTGGCTGCTGTTACAATAAATTCGCCCACCACCCTTTTGCGACCCAGCGAATCTGTTTTAGTTACCGGGACCTGTGTAGAAGGTTTATCATCCTTCTTTATAAAATAATAAATACCGGCAATTACTACAGCAGTTAAAATAAATGCCAGCAACAGTCCGAATGTATTATTGTCTTTTTTTGCAGGAGGTAACACAGCCATTACAGGTGCATGGTGAGAAGATTTTAATTCGTTCTTATAAGTGAACGGCTCCGGCTTAACTGAAGGCCTGTGCAAATATATTTCCTGCCTCAGCTTTTCATTCTCTTGCCTTAAAGTATATATTTCCTGCTGAAGCGCTGTAATGTTTGGTGGTAAGGGATTGCTTTGAAAAGAAAGTACGCTGTTGGTGGCAATGTACTGGTATAAATCCATGCCATTCGCAAAGCGATCACCGGGTTTTTTCTGCAGGCACTTATATACAAGTTGAATGATCCATTGAGGCACCTGCATTTCGCTTTGTTGCTTTTTATCCTCCCAATATGCAGGCAGGGCAGCTTTACGTAAAACAAGCAAATCGGGTGGTAACTTTTCCATGTGGGCTACCATCACCAGGTTGCGGGCCGTTTCGCCTTTATCGTTTAAAGGAAAGGGCACTTCACCACTCAGCAACTCAAATAACACGATACCAAAACTGTACACATCGGTCTCAAAAAGCATTTGCCCCTGGTTTTGTTCAGGGGCCATAAACTCTATTGCCCCTGCATGGCGTAAGCTGGATCTGCGTTGCTCATCGCTCATAATAGCCAACCCAAAATCGAGCAACACGTAGTTACCTGTTTGTGAATTGAACTTTACATTGTTGCCCTTTATATCACCATGTTTTACGTTTTGCTTATGGCAATGACTTAATGCATTTGATAATTGTTCGGCAACTTTTATTACTTCTTTTATTGTGAAAATGGTATCGTGTGGCGGGCGGATCAGCTCTTCCAAATCCGGACCTTCAATAAACTCCATTTCAATAAACGGCAGGTTACCGCTGTCGGTTATGCCTGAGCTTACAATCTTAACCACATTGGGATTGGTTTCCTCATTAACCTTCTTCAGCTTCTGCACTTCGTTTTGAAAGGCAATAAAGTTTTTATCGTCTACGCTTTCACTATGAATGGGTGTAGGAAGAATTTTTATAGCCGTAAAAATTTCACCCATTCGCTTGCCCTTATACACAGAACCCTGGCCGCCGGTTTTCATGGCACCCATGTTTTCAAGTCCGGCCGTAATTGTAAAAACCCTTGCCATGCGTTACTGTGTAGTCCATGCTTTAAGTGAAAGACCCCTGGCGCAAAATAAATCTTTTGTACAGGTTACTTCCAACCTTTTTTAATGGAGATATTGTTAAAGCTACGAATGGCGTCGGTAAGGTCTTCTGCTGTGCTCCTGTTGGTTTAAAAGCAAAATATGAAGTATGCATCCATCGGCACATGATTGAAATGCCTGCTTGCTTTTTCAATTTAATTTCTTAACGATTAATGCGACTGAGGTCACTTTTTCGAAGCCAACCTTTTGAGGTTTGACCTTCCTTATTGGTATAGACTACGTAGATAAAATTATTTTCTTCGTTTAAAGCTGCAAGTATAGCATTGTTCCAGCGATTGACAAAAGCATTCCTCCTTGAACTTTCATTGGGTTCATTATGAAAATAAGCTTTGTCGTTTACTGTATACAGACCCACACTTTTTGGCTTAGGGGCCGGAGGATTCTGTGTAACTGGTTCTTCTTTAGTTATTGGTTCTTCT
>JANPPB010000820.1:0-2847 GCA_031428295.1 Segetibacter sp.
AGAACCAGTGAAGGCATTGACCTTTTGTACTTGCACAAGCATTTTGGCGATGCAAACAAACAAGCTGTTATAGAAGCCTCCACTCCACATATTAAAAATGAAACAGCACAAATTGCCGGAAACTTTTTACAACTAACAATAAAGGGTAAGTTTTTGGCAGATGGAATTGCCGCAGATTTATTTCAACTTTCGTAAGAACACTGGCTTTAAAAAGACACTATTGTTATGTTAATCGTGAGTTGTCAGTAGTGAGTTGTCAGTGCAATAACTTTCTTTAGGCTTCAATCACTCACAACTGACAATTCACAACTCACAAAGAAGCGTCACGTAATGCTTAACTTAACACTATTATAAAAGTTTAAACAATATCAATACAATAAATCCGGCAAATTGGATGTTATAAACAAAATCAATTTGCTATGGACTCCTGGAAAGCAACCTTATATGAACATTTTGCAGGCAACAAACAGGTGTTACCTCGTTTTTACAGAGTTGATAAATTTTTTATAACATATAAACGATACAATGTTTGGTATGAGATGCTATTTGAGCACAACCTGAATTAATTATTAAGTTTTTTTATATCCGGGAATACGTACCCATTCCCTTTACTACTACTAATAAGCCCCTGCAAAAGTTATTTTACAGGGGCTTGGCTTTTAAGTTTGGCTAATAGTGAAACGTTGAATGCATGGCTTTCATCATACCATTTGCACTCCATTGACCGGGTACAATCAGGCGGCGAACCGTATGCAAAGGCTCAGTTGAATCCCTTTTTGTTGACAGTATAAAGGCCATTTTATAGTCACGTTTCTTTAGCTCAGGAATAGCCGGGGCATTCCATAAGCCAAACGGGTATGCAAAATATTCTATTGACTTGCCAGTAATGTCTTCCAGTGTTTTTCTTGGCTTAACCAATTGAATATCCCAATCATCACCTGTATATTTTGTTACCATGTGGTGATCCCATGTATGGCAGGCAATTACATGCCCGTCATCCGACAATTCTTTTATCTGCTCTTTGCTCATATAACGCGGCCGGTTAATTGAAACCGTCATAATAAAAAACACTCCCTTAAAACCATACTTCTTCATCTCTGTAGCACCCAGCGTGTATTGCTCAAGGTCAGTATCGTCAAAGGTTAGCATTACCGGTTTAGATGGCAGTGGTTTGCCAAAAGCCAGGTAGTTGTATAATTGATCCGGGAGCACAGTATGGTACCCGCTATCAGACAAAATTTTCATTTGCGCAGCAAAAGCATCCGGCGAAACAGAATAAGTCCTCATGTTTTCGCTTTCGCCACCTTTCATTTGAAGAATGTGATGATAACATAACACAGGTATTTGCGTACGGGCCATAATAGTTGCCGCATCCGCTACAGTCATGTTTGAGGTAACTGTATCATTTAAGGCCAGGGCTGAGTCTGATCTGTTGTTTATTGAAGTACTATCCTTGGCAACAGTGGTGTTTCCATTTGTATTACATGCGGAAACCAGGGTGCAAAGAGCACCCAGATAAAATAAAAATTTCATTGGAAATGAGAGGTTAATTACTGATATTGAATGTAGATAGGTTTTGGAGTAAATTGAAGCAACTCTTCGGGAGTATACAATCCGTTTTTATCCTTTTTGGTATCGTTCTTATAAAACAATTTAAAGCCGGCAAACTGAACCGGTTCCCTTTTAATGTAACGCAGCCAGCTTGACTTTTTCAATATTTTATCACCCCATCCATCCATGTCTATCAACACCTGCACTTCAGGAGTGGGCTTGATATTCATTGCATTGGTTAGCATGCCTTGCGTAAACCTGTGTACTACTAATATTTTAGGAGGAAGGTTGTTTTTCTTTACCAGGTCGGACAGGTAATTAACGGTGTAGTTTACATCGTCCGCATTAAACGTTCCAATTCTCTTGCCCGGCACATCGCCAAATTTCATAGAAAACTCAGGATCGATACCCAAATGCACATTAGGCATTTTCAAATATTTCTCCAGTTCAGGCACTTCTTCCTGTAAGGTGCTCCAACCAACCTGTATGTCTAAAAACACCAACGCGTTTATTTCTTTTGCCCAACTAATGATCGTATCAATTTGATGACCCGGCATACGCATTCTTTGTTTGCCACCATTAGACTGGGCTGTTACAGCTACATAATGCAAAGCAGGCATTACGGGTATCGATGTATCTGCTTTTTGCCAATTGGCAACTTCACCTTTAAGTTTCGCCAGCATTTGGTATTTAGGTAACTCCCCTAAAATGCCCATTCTTTTGGAGTATAAATTTCCATAATAGGCTACAACCCTGTTATATGGAAAAATAGCGCCGGGCAAGGGATATATTGGTTTTGTGGGCCATTTACCAGAAGTATCGCCATTGCTCATCACTAACATTCTCCGGTTATAATCCGCAGTATCAAGGGGTTGAGTTTTTTTTATGGGATCATCCTCTTTTATAGCCAGTGTAGAACTGTCCTTTTTTGTTTCGCCGGAGGAGTTGGTATTACAACTTTGTGCAACCAGCATTGCTACAACTATTGTAGTAACCCATGCACCTTTATTAATTATTTCCATGGGCCGAAGATATTAAATTTATAATGCCACCATCATTGGGTGTGTGTATTTGAACCCTTTTTTTAAGATGAAATTGATACAAATTCTGCTTATGTTATTGCTTTTAAAGCCCTTACAAAAACAGTTAATGAACGAATATTTATACTTGCTTACAGGCAATAAAAAAGGTAAAGTTGTACACTTTACCTAAAATCTTTTTTAAACAAACTGTTGCTTTTTACTTTACTGCCAGTAGTTCCACCTTTTTAATAGATGGCGGCGATGACAATAACTC
>JANPPB010000821.1:0-3993 GCA_031428295.1 Segetibacter sp.
CGTTTTATGCCACGCTGTATCGGTGGTTGTTTTTCCGTCGATAGTTTTGGTAATAACCGAATCCATGAAATACCTGCGTGGCATAACAATGGCCTCTTCACTCGTCCACTTAACTGCATAGTAACACAACACAGGAAGTATGATTGCAATTAACAGGGCCAATACCGCTTTTTTGTTCATGTAATAAACTTAAAAATGACTTTAAAAAAAACCATCGCTGGTTGGCGATGGTTCAGAATGTTTTAATAAAATAAAACTTTACTCAAACTTACTCCACCGATTTAGGCTTTTCAGCCTTCTCTTCTACCTCAGCCGGGTTCATTTGGTTTGGCTGTCCTTTCTCATTTTTGTAACGGTCATAAGTATTGCGGTTTACATTAAAAGAATGTCCATCGTATAAAAAAGCAATAATGAACCATACAAATAATATTAAAGGAACAACAATGGTCATGATTAAGTTCTTCAATTCATGACCCAGGTGCATAAAATACGCAACAATGTAATATGCCTTAGCCAACATTAAAATGATGATGGTGCCTTTAATAAAGTTTCTGACAAAACCTGCTTCAGGAAAACTCTTGAACATTAAATAACCTAAAGCCAATTCTACCAGGGTTAAAACTGAAAGTATGATAGTTACTTTCATTACTTCATTTTTTTCTTCAAACTGCTCAGCCTTATGTTCCATTGTATGTGCCATCCTTTAAGTGTTAAGTAATTAATTAAATGATTAAACCAGGTAAAAGCAGGTAAATACAAATACCCAAACAAGGTCAACAAAGTGCCAGTATAAGCCGGCTTTTTCTATCATCAGGTAATGGCCTCTTCTCTCAAAAACACCGGTAAGGGTCATAATTAACATGATGATGTTGATTACAACTCCTGAGAATACATGAAAGCCATGGAAACCTGTTATGGTAAAGAAAAAGTTAGAGAAGTTTGTGGTTGTTGAAAGTGATCCGTCAGAGTTAGGAAAAGGGTTGCTACCCCACCAGGCACCTTCGTGATGCAGGTGTGTCCACTCCCAGGCCTGGCACGATAGAAAGGCAATTCCACCAATAATAGTCCAGAATAAATACTTAACTACATCAGCTTTTCTTCTTTCATGTCCTGCTTTAACAGCAAGCACCATGGTTACCGAACTCACAATCAAAATAAAGGTCATCAAACTTACAAACAACAAAGGCAACCCGCTACCCAAACCCGGAAATGATTGAAATACATGGTTGGCATCGGGCCAGCCATCACTGGAAAACCTGATGGTACCATAACTAATAAGAAATGCTCCAAAAGTGAAGGCATCACTCATCAAAAAATACCACATCATCAGTTTGCCATATTCTACATTAAAAGGGCTTCGTCCGCCACTCCACCATTTCTGGTCTGTTGCTACTGTTGTTGTTGACATTGGTTCTGTTTAAGTTTGGTATGCAAATTTATTCGCCCACATTCATATGAACACTAAAAACATAAAGTTTTTTATTCGCTTGTATCACATTTAATCATAGGGGCCCAGGCCACAAAAAATTGTAAGACACAATATTTTATACGCTCACCCAATTAAAGAAAACAAACAGGTAAATCCAAATTGCATCCACAAAATGCCAATAGGTTGCTGCTATCTCAATGGGCACACTGCTGTAACTTTTTTGCCTGCTGCTATAAGCCCTAAAAAACATTACAAGCAATACTATTACACCGCCTATAACGTGCAACATATGCACTCCGGTAATTACTCCCAAAAACGATCCGGCCGGGTTGCTGTTTGTTCCAATCAATTTTACCCCGTTTCTCTCCAGGCTAAAAAATCCCAGCCACTGTAAAACTGCAAATAATAAACCTAAACCCGCAGTCAGCGTTATTAACGTTCGGTAACGCGTCATATTTCTGGCCTTAAACGATATAAGGGCCAACTGAATAGTTAGACTGCTCAGCAAAATAACCCCTGTTGAGTACCAAAAATAGGCAGGTAACCCAAACTCAAGCCAGTTGCTTTGGTTACGTTTTACAATATAAGCACTCGTAAACCCGGCAAACATCATCACAATACTTGCCATGCCTATCCACATCATAAACTTGTGGGGATGCAATCTCTTTCTTTGTTCCTGACTCACTGTAGCCATCATCTCTTTATAGTTTAAAATTCTTTTTTGTAACCAACATTATCCCATCATTCATCGGCCGTTGCTGCCTGCCCCGTCAAAATTGCGGGGTCGCACTCCTGTACCAAATAGCTTGATGCAGTTTAGTTCACCTTATCAGCCAGTAATGCTAAAAACACAATGGGCAAATAAATGTAACTGCTAAACATAACACGTCTTGCTGCCCCTACATCCATACTTATATACAATCTTATACACTGAATAACCATAATAATATTGCAACCCAAAACAATGTATAAACTAATGCTGCCCGATATATTAAAATAATAAGGCAACATACCAAACGGAACCATAATCATTGAGTACATAACTGACTGCAACGCTGTAAACTTAGTAGGGCCTTTGTCGGCAGGTAATAGTTTAAAACCAGCGGTGGAATAGTCTTTATGTGCAACCCAGGCAATGGCCCAAAAATGGGGGAACTGCCATAAAAATTGTACACCAAATAATATCCATCCACCCGCATTAAACTCACCAGTTCCAGCTACCCAACCAATCAGGCATGGCAAGGCTCCCGGAAAAGCCCCTACCAACACCGCTATAGAATTTACTTTTTTGAGCGGCGTATAAATAAATGCATACAAGAACAAGCTAAAAGCACTTAGCAATGCCGATGTTAAATTAAAGAACTGCCACATCATCAACACGCCTAAGAAACCGGAAATAAAAGCAAATATATAAGCCTCTTGCTGGCTCATTCTTCCTGCAGCAACCGGTCTTTTTCCGGTGCGCTTCATCATAGCGTCTGTATCTTTCTCTACTGCCTGGTTAATGGCATTTGCACTTCCTGTAACCAACATTCCCGCCACAAAAAGCAGGAGCACCATTTTTAAATTATATGTAATACCCGGTGCCAGCAGGTAACAAATCACACATGAAAAAACAACAGTAAAGCTAAGCGTGAACTTTATCAACTGAAAGTAATCCTTCACTTTTGCGGCCAGTTTTAAACTGCCCGAAGTATTCTCTGTTATGCTTACCATTTATCCATCCTCTTCCTTTTTATAAAAGTAATGCCCCGAATAATCAGGGCATTAGCTATAAGTTAATCTGCATTGCACTTAAAAATGGGCAGCAGATATTAATGACTACTTTCTTCTGCCCCAACCGGTGTGGTTTGAGATATGAAATCTTTCCCATCTTTACCATAATCGTAGGCCCAGCGATGCACTTCCGGAATTTCGCCCACCCAGTTACCATGCCCGGGTAAAATTGGTGTGGTCCACTCCAATGTGTTTGAGCCCCATGGGTTTTGCGAAGTAACTTTTCTACCCTTAAATACAGAATAAAAAAAGTTAATCAAAAACATAATCTGCGCAGCAAAAACAATCATTGAAACTACACTTATGAAAATATTGATGCCTCCAAAAACTTTAAAGCTTTCCCAATTGCTAAAATCGTAATACCTGCGTGGCATACCTGCTAAACCTTCGTAGTGCATTGGCCAGAAGATTAGGTATGCACCGGCAAAAGTGATCCAAAAATGCAGATACCCCAATGTGTTGTTCAGGTACCGGCCAAACATTTTAGGAAACCAGTGATATACGCCTGCATACATTCCGAAAATGCCCGCAACACCCATAACAATATGAAAGTGAGCAACAATAAAATAAGTATCGTGTAAATGAATATCCAAAGCGGAATTACCCAGGAAGATACCTGTTAAACCACCTGAAATAAACATACTTACAAATCCAATGGAGTACAACATGCCCGGCGTAAACCGAATGTTTCCTCTCCATAGAGTAGTAAGCCAGTTAAAGACCTTAATTGCAGATGGTACGGCGATTAACAGGGTCAACAATACAAAGAATGAACCTAAAAATGGATT
>JANPPB010000822.1:0-12297 GCA_031428295.1 Segetibacter sp.
GTTTTTAGGTTGTTTGTTTCCGGGTCAATTTGCAAACCCAGGTAATTCATATTTGTGCAAACTCTTAGCCTGGTTGCTGCATCATTTTCACCCACACCGGCGGTAAAAATAATAGCGTCTATGCCATTGAGGGCAGCAGCATAAGCGCCTATGTATTTTTTTATGCGGTAAGCATACATTTCTAAAGCAAGTTCGGCTTCTTCATCGCCTTGTTGTTGCGCATTGTTTATGTCACGCATATCGCTAAAACCAGTAAGTCCCACCATGCCACTTCGTTTGTTTAACAATGTACTTACCTGTTCTACATCAAAGCCATATTGGTTTACCAAATGAAAGATGATTGAGGGATCAATGTCGCCGCTTCGGGTACCCATTATTAAACCATTAAGGGGGCCGAAGCCCATGCTGGTATCTATGCAAATACCTTTATCAATGGCAGCCATGCTACAACCATTGCCCAGATGAATGGTAATTAGCTTAGCCGCTTTATTACCCAGATACTCCATAGCCTTTTCGCTTACATACCTATGACTGGTACCATGAAATCCGTATGCTCTTATGTTGTAGTCGTTGTAATAACTTTTAGGGATGGCATACCTGAAAGCTTTCTCCGGCATTGTCTGGTGGAAGGCCGTATCAAACACAGCTACCTGTGTAGCCCTGGTAAAAATAAGTTCGGCAATTTCAACACCGGTATAATTGGCCGGGTTGTGCAAGGGCGCCAGTTGAAACAGGCTTTTGATTTTGACCTTGATCTCGGGAGTTATAATGGTGGTAGATGCAAATGCACGTCCACCATGCACAATGCGGTGACCAACAGCATCAATATCTGCTGCATCTTGTATCACGGCTGTTTCGCCTTCAGTAAGCAGTTGAGCAACTTCTTTTAAACCAGCTTTATGATTAGGTAGGTCAAGTGTTTTGGTGATGATTTTCTCTTTATTATTGGTAAACAACCGATGGGTTATCAAGGAATTTTCGAGACCAATGCGCTCTACTAACCCACTGCAAACCGGGTGCTCGTTGGGCATTTTAAACAACTGGTATTTTATAGAGCTGCTTCCTGAGTTAATGACGAAAATGTTCATAGTGAGTTGTGAGTGGTGAGCGGTAAGTAGTGAGTTAAGAATTAAGAATTAAGAATTTTTACGATGAATGATGATTTGCCGTACACGCTGTGCGACCCCGCAATTTTGACGGGGCAGGCAGCAAGGATGATTTATTGAAAATATATCGCCGGGTTCAAAAAAAATAATAAAAACCCAACCACGCCTCACTCATAATTCATAATTTTTCATTCTTTAATCAACCTTTAAAATTCAACATTTACAATAAATATTAAGGTTGCTGCGCTTGTATAGCCGTAATGATTACTGTATTAAAAATATCATCAACAGTACAACCACGGCTAAGGTCGTTAACGGGTTTATTTAATCCTTGTAACATGGGGCCAATAGCCAGTGCACCGGTTTCGCGTTGTACCGCTTTGTAAGTATTGTTACCGGTGTTCAGGTCGGGGAAAATGAGCACACTTGCCTTGCCTGCCACCTCGCTGTTTGGTAACTTTTGGCTGCCTATAGCCGGGTCAACTGCCGCATCGTATTGAATGGGCCCTTCAACTTTTAAGTCGGGCCTTTTTTGTTTTACAATTTGTGTGGCCTTGCGCACTTTGTCCACATCCTCGCCTTCGCCTGAAGTTCCAGAGGAATAGGAAAGCATGGCAATGCGGGGTTCGATGCCAAACATCATGCTGCTTTCTGCACTCGAAATAGCAATCTCGGCCAGTTGTTCAGCAGTAGGGTTGGGGTTAACCGCACAATCTCCAAAAACACTCACCCGGTCGGGCAGACACATAAAAAACACAGACGAAACCACCGATGTGCCCGGCTTGGTTTTTACAAATTGCAATGCAGGCCTAATGGTATGTTGCGTGGTATGCACCGCACCCGAAACCATTCCATCAGCGTGGCCTTTGTACACCATCATGGTTCCAAAGTAGCATACATCGGTCATGAGGTCGCGGGCCATTTCCAGCTCTACATTTTTGCTTTTGCGTAACTCGTACAGCGTTTGTACATACTCGTTAAAATACTCAGAGGTTGCAGGATTGATGATGTTAATTTTTCCTTTATTGAGCGTTAAGCCCAATCGTTTTATAGAGCTGGCAATTTGGTTGGGATCGCCTAAGAGCGTAATTTTTACAATCTCCTGATTAAGTAAACGATGTGCGGCTTTTAGTATGCGTTCATCGTTTCCCTCGGGTAAAACAATGTGTTTGATGTTGCTTTTTGCCTGCCTGGCCAACTTGTATTGAAACATGTGCGGCGTTATACCTTCGGATTTAAAAGTGATCATTCTTTCGTTCAAAGTATTTACATCCACATACTTTTCAAACGTGTCGATGGCTAGCCTTATTTTTTTATCGTTGCCTGGTGTAATACGCGATTGAATACCTCCCAGCCGGGCACTGGTCTCAAATGTACCTGTCGGTACGGCAATAATGGGTATGACGGATTGTGAGCCTTTTATTAAACGCATAATTGGCTCCTCGGGCAGCGAGCCGGCCGACAAAACAATGCCTGCCACTTTTGGGTAGCTGGTGGATAGGTTTGCCTGCAGGGCACAAATAATAATATCTCCACGATCGCCTGGCGTTACAATCACCACATTTTCTTTCAGGTAATTTAGAAAATTCGGAACCTGCATGGCACCAGTCACAAAATTATCTACCCGGTTCGAAAGCTGGTCTTCACCAAACAATAACTCGCCTTGTAAATGCTCCATTACTTCCCGCATGGTGGGGCTTTTTAAATTAATGTCGTCGGGTATAACCGCCAGTATGATCTCCGTGGGTAGTTGCGCTTTTAACTGATCGCGTACATCGTGTACACATTCGGGAGAAACCCTGTTTACAATGATCGATAATACCTCCAATTCCCTCTCTTTAAAGCTTTGAAAAACGGTTAATGAGGTGGTGATTAATTGTGCGGTGGTTTTGTTTTGCCCGGTGATAACAATGATAACCGGGGCACTTAAATTTTTGGCAATAGTGGCATTGGTCTCAAATTCAAATGCTATTCCCTCGCCTGAAAAATCACTGCCTTCAATAACCGTAAAGTCATATTTATCTTCGAGCCGCTTAAATTTTTCGATGATGGTCTCAATCATTTCGCCGGTGCTTTTTGTTTGTAACAGGTTAAGTGCCTGCGACCGGGTAAAAGCGTACATATCAGTATAAGGAATGTTTAATTCAAAATGCTCACGAATGGTATCGATATGGCCGTCAGTTTTTTCAGCCGGGTCCACATTGACGATGGGTTTAAAAAAGCCAACTTTTTTTGTTTTGCTCAATAACATATTCATTAAGCCCAACGCAACAATCGACTTGCCGCTGTAAGGCTCAGAAATAGCAATAAATATACATTTTGACATGTTGTAAAAATAAGGAATGCGGTTAAGGATTGATTTTTTTACAGCTTTACTGCTGATGTGCCATTATTTAAATTATTCATCTTTTAATTGGAATATACAAAGTTTAAAGTGTTTTGTAAACCTGTTGTATTCTACATATTTGCATTTGTGCGTCATGGAATGGTTTTTATATAAATTTTGTGACGACAAAATATTCAACTTTAAACAATCCTTTTAATGGAAAATTCCTCTCAACAAACTAAAAAACTACAAAAGACCCTGGTAGTTGAAGACAATGGCGATATGAGCCTTTTGTTAGACATTATGCTTAACGGTAAAGAAGTAGAATTGGATCATGTAAAAAACTTGTTGGCTGCAAAAGAATATCTTGAAAAAGAGCAGCCATCAGTTGTTATTCTTGATAACAAGCTGCCGGATGGTTTTGGAATAGACTTCATCAACTATATCAAAAAGAAATTCCCAGCCATTAAAATCATCATGATCAGCGGGTACGATGCTTCTGCAGAAGATGTTGCACTTGAAAACGGTGCTGATATATTTCTGCAAAAACCATTCACCAGGGAGCAGTTGTATCAGTCTATGATGGGTTTGCTTAATTACAATTAAGGCCTGTAGCATTTACATAGCACTACGATTATTTATGATAGAAAAACATACGATAAACGAAACCAATGTTTGGGTAAAGATTGATCCGCACCCTATTGAACGTGAAAATGCCCACATCATTCCCAACGAATTTTTTACAGCCAGCTACTACCGGCAAGATCCGGCAGATGCTACAGCTATTGGTTTGTTACTAAAGGATGAAGATGGACAGGTAGCCATGTTTGAATCGCCGGTTGCGGCTTTGGGGTACGCAGTAAAAATGCTTGAAAAAATTATCTGATCACTATAAAACCATCACTGTACAAACAACAAGAGCCACTTTTAAGCGGCTCTTGTTGTTTGTAGTTATTAATGTTATTGTGGCGTAAGGTATTGAGCGTATGCATATCCTGCTTCGCCGGCATCAGTTTTTATAAGATACCATTGATCGTTTGTTTTGCTAAGTAAGGATCAACTGCTCTTCTTTTTTCTGTAGCGCTTTGGCCTTGGTATACTTTACAAGATTAATTAAAAATACACTCGCCAAAATAGTTGCCAGTCCCACAATTTGTATAAGGGTAATATGCTCGCCTGCAAAGAAAACTCCCAGCAAAACGGCTACCACGGGGTTTACATACGCATAGGTGCTAACCTGGGTAATGGGCTTAACTTTTAATAACCAAACGTAAGCGGTGAAACCTGCAATTGAGCCAAAGAAAATGAGGTACAACAGCGACCACCATGAGCTGGCTGAAACAGCACTAAAGTTCATTCTTGAAGCCTCGCCGTGTAGCAGAGCCAGGGGCAGAAAAGCGAAACCGGCAGCCAGCATTTGCCAGGTAGTATTTACTGTAGCGGGTATGTTAGGTGCTTTATACTTTGAAAAAAGCGATCCGGCCGACCAGCATATAGCACCCACTACCAGTAATGCCATACCGCCAATCTCTTTGCCATTACCAAGCGTGCTCATTACCGATACTATTTTCTCACCAAATAATAACACAACACCGGCAAATCCAATTACCAGACCGGCAATGGTAGATTTGCTCTGAAAGTTTTCTTTCCACTTTGGCTTATCCAACAAAATAAACCAGATAGGCGATGAGGAAATTACAATAGCCACCATGGCGCTGGGCATATATTGCTCCACCCAAATAACTGCACCATTACCTACAAATAAAAGCAGTACTCCACTAACTGCTGCATATTTTATTTCAGTTATATTCCAAACTTTTTCTCCCCTAAGTATGCTCCAGGCAAGCATAAGCAAGCCTGCCACTAAAAAGCGTATGCAACCTAGTAGTAAGGGTGGAAACCCGTTAAGCGCTCTTTGTATAAAAAAATAGGTTGAACCCCAAACAATATAGAGTATACCAAATGCCAACACTACTTTAAAGGTGGAGACAGGAATGTCATTTTGCCGACTCATGAGTAGTGGGTTGTGGTATGATTAATTGCTGGTGCTCTTTTACGGTTTCTAAAACAATGGTGGTACGGGTAGATAAAATATTGGGTATTTGGCTAAAGCGGGTACGCATTAGTTCCATTAAAGAGGCTGCGTCTGTAGTTCTTACCTTAATGAGGTAACAATCTTCTCCGGCAATGTGGTGTACTTCCTGTACTTCCTCAATATCGGCCAGCAATTTACCGGTGGTGCTGCTTCCATAACCCTCAGATGATTTCATTGAAACAAATGCCAGCAGGTTCTGGTGGAGGGCGGATGGATTTAGTCGGGCAGTGTACTGCTGAATTACCTTTTTTTGCTCCAGCTTTTTAACCCTCTCTAATACTGCAGATGGAGCCATTCCTAATTCCCTGGCAATATCCACGTTGCTTATACGCGAATTATCCTGCATCATTTTTAAAATGCCATAATCAACTTTATCAAGAATAACCTCTGTGAGCTGCATAATCCTGTAAAGTTAGAAAAAGCCGTATAAAATTCAAATTTAAAAATATAATGCAGAATAAAATTCGGTGGTTAGCCGGAAGTCTAATTTTTATGAAATGCCAGTACAAGTTTTTGATTGGGATCTGAGACTTTGCAAGATCATTTATGAAAGTGTATTCATGAACTACCTACAAGAGCATTCTTATAGCTCCTGAGGTTAGACAGGGGGGAAGGTTAGTCTTCGTACTTTTTAAAAATCGAACTAGCCGTGTGGCCACCAAAACCAAACGTATTGTTGAGTACATAATGTACCGGCCTTTGTATACTCTCGCCCAAAACAAGGTTTAAGCCTGCAGGTACTTTTTCATCAAGGTTTTGGGTGTTGATGGTAGCTGGTATTACATTGTGTTTAACTGATAGAACACTAATGATGCTTTCGATGGCACCGGCTGCTCCCAGCAAATGGCCGGTCATAGATTTGGTGCCGCTAATTGCCACTGGCATTCCTTCAAAAATTCGTTTAATGCCATGAAGTTCGCTAATATCTCCCTGCCCGGTCGAAGTAGCATGAGCATTTATGTAGTCAATTTTATCGGCTGAGATTTGGGCATCCTTTAAAGCCTTTGTCATGCCAAGATAGGCACCCAATCCATCAGGAGGAGTGCCAGTTAAATGATAGGCGTCGCCGGCCATTCCACCACCAACCATTTCTGCATGGATGGTAGCGCCCCGCTTAATGGCATGCTCATATTCCTCTAAAATTAAAGCGCCTGCCCCCTCGCCCATTACAAAACCATCACGGTCTCTATCAAATGGCCGGGAGGCATGGGTTGGATCGGCGTTGTTTTTCGATAAGGCCTGCGCTGCATTAAAGCCACCAATTGAGGCTTCAGTTATAGATGCCTCAGAGCCGCCTGCAATCATAATATTTGCTTTGCCCAAACGTATGGTATCAAAGGCACAAATGATGGCTGTGTTGGATGATGCGCAGGCGGAAACGGTACAATAATTTGGTCCGTGAAGTTTGTGCCTGATAGAAATGACACCTGCGGCGATGTCGACAATCATTTTAGGAATAAAATATGGGTTAAACCTGGGCGTTCCATCTCCATTATTGAATTCTTTTAACTGATCTTCAAAAGTGCTGATGCCTCCATTGCCCGATGCCCATATTACCCCGATCTCATAACGTTCGGTGTCACTCATCGCAGCAAAAATTAAACCTGCATCGCTTATTGCCTGTTCGCTTGCAGCAACAGCATACTGCGTGTACAAGTCGTATTTTTTTATTTCCTTTTTGTCTATATATGCCGTTGGTTCAAAATCTTTTACTTCGCAGGCAAACTTTGTTTTAAATTTTGAACAGTCAAATTTGGTAATGGGTCCTGCACCACTTACACCGCTAATTATTTTTTGCCAAAATGCATCAATGGAGTTGCCAACTGGAGATATAATGCCGAGGCCGGTAATTACAACACGTTTCATAAAAAATCCTTTCAGTATCAATAAAAAAATAATGCCATTTTTTAAAAGGCTGCAATGTACTTACACTTAGGTATGCAGCGGTTATAAAAAAATTTCAATCGATACATGAAACAACCTGAGTTTATTTGATATGAGTTGTTGACCAGCTTTTTGACCAAAGGGAATCCAATGTGGCGACGCTCCGTTTGACAATTGCAACAGCTATGATCTTTTAAAAATTACAGGTACGATGTTGCTAAATTTTCTATTGCATGAACCTTCACCCTCCATTTTTTTATAGCTAAAACATGACTGCTCTTATTTCAATTGTTAAAACAATGTCAGATGTGGCCATTTTTAATTTTGTAGCGAACTATAAAGTATAAGCCACCGTTATACATGGCAAATACGTAGGCAGGTACGCCTTAGCAGGTAACAGGTGAGTTGATAAAGATTTACGGTACGATTTGAAAAGCAGTACAAATAAGATTTTTTAAATGTTAAAAAATGCCATATAGCTTCAAATCTTATTGTATAACCACCTTACATTTGCATTTCGAAACAAGATAGTGAAGCTTGTTTCTCCGTACTCCTACCTTATATAAGAGAGCATTAACGATCCGCTTTTTTTGCACTGCCTTGCAATAATTTTTAAATTAGAGTAACATGACGAAAAGTAATGTAATGACTTCTATTGTACAAATAGAAGGCGAAGAATTGAGACAATTGGTAATTGAAGTAAAAGAAACACTTGCAACTAACCTGCAACTCGAAGTAAACTCAGGCATACCTAAAAGGTTTACAACAGTTGACCTTTGGAAATGCCAGAACAAGATGCGTACTGCATCATCTTTAAGAAGATGATATGTTTTCTTTTAGCACAAAATATCTGCTTATATTGATTGTATAGGTTACCATTTTTTTTGAGTGTGGTTACAACCGGCAACATTGCTTTTTGGCAAGTTGCCGTTTTTTTTATTTGCATCTGCCTGTAATAGTTTTCTGTTGAGCAGCCCCACGAAAATCTTACCGAAATTTTACCGGCTTTTACCGGCTAAAACTATAACTCTCGCCTAACAGGCATTGTTTGGGTGAAAAGGGCATGTTTAATTTGTTTAAAATTTATAACAATGCAAACCAACGATTTTGAAACCAGAGTTAAAGGCAAATGGGAAAACAAAGACCATGGAAATAAAAAGGTTTATACCGGTATTTTATTATTAGTTATAGGAGGAATTTTATTAGCAGATCGTGCAGGAGCTAATTTTCCCGATTGGTTTTTATCGTGGCCTATGATCCTGATTGGATTTGGCATATTTTCCGGACTGCGTCATAATTTTAAAAGAGGCCCGTGGTTTATCCTCATGCTGGTAGGAGGTATTTTTTTGGCCGATAAGATCAGTGAAGACTTGAACATCAGACCTTACTTTTGGCCCATCATATTTATTGCTGCAGGGTTATATATTATTGCAGGCGGTAAACGATTTGGCAGGGGCAATAGGTTTAGTAATGAAGCTGATAACATTAGTGACCTGAAGTTTGAGGATGTTTCTTCTGATAAGACTACAACCGGTTCAGAAACTGAATTTGGCTTTAGAGACACCAACGATGTAATTGACATTACCGCAATTTTCTCAGGCGTAAAAAAGAACGTCTTGAGTAAAAACTTTAGGGGGGGAGATGTGGTTGCCATTATGGGCGGGGCCGAGATTAATGTTACCAAAGCTGACATATCTACCAAAGCGGTGATTGACGTTTTTACCATGTTTGGGGGTACCAAAATTATTGTTCCGCCCGACTGGGATGTACAAAGCAATGTAGTAGCCATTTTTGGTGGTGTAGATGATAAAAGGCCTCCTTCTTCTCTTACCAATCTTTCGAAAGTAATTTACCTGGAAGGCACCTGCATTTTTGGTGGCATCGAGATCAGAAGCTTTTGATGCCTGGCTCAATGATTTACTAATAAATTAATGCCCTTAAATATTATTGTTATGAAGTGGTATCTCGCCAGGATTGTTTACCAGATAAAATGCCGCGGTAACCAAAGCCTTGCACAATTTGAAGACCAGCTACGGCTTATAGCTGGCTGTAGTGAAGCTGAAGCTTTATCTAAAGCAAAACTGGTTGGTGAAAACGAACAGTTAAGCTTCTTTAATAATCAAAATCAGCTCGTGCATTGGTTGTTTATTAATGTATCTGAGTTATACTGTATCTCTGAGTTTTTGGATGGGGCAGAGTTGTATTCAGCAGTAACTGAAGTGAGTGATGCGAGGGGGTACATTAACCTGGTGAATGATAAATCAGCAAGGCTACACCAAAATCCAACCCGCAAGCAACTCAACCTAATATAACCCGTGGGCAACTCCATTTTACAAACACTTCGCTTTCGAATCATCTTTTCTATCTGGTGGTTTAGTTGGGCAGAAGTGCATGCAATCATACTGTATCACTATGGCTACACCTGGAAAACTGCTTTCATTGACAGTTCTATCAGCAACACATTACTTGCCGGGGTTTGTGTTCTCGTTTCTAAAACCTTTCAATATTACATCCCTAAAAAAAATGCCTATAGCTATATTGGAGCTCTGGTAATTATCCTGACGCTGTTATGGCTTTTTGTTACACGGTTTACCACATTACTCATTTTAGGAAATGAGATTGAATTCAGTGACTTCTTTGAACGAACAATACTAATAAGAGCTGCTCTTGGGTTGTTAATGATCTTTTGTATGGCTTTAATAAGTGTCTTGTATTACACCATTAGAGACCAGCAGGAAATAGAGTTGCGCAAGGGAGAGGCGGAGAAATTAGCAAAGGAAGCCGAGCTTTTTAAACTGCGTCAACAATTGCAACCACACTTTTTATTCAACAGCCTCAACTCAATAAATGCATTGATTGTTTTGCAACCCCAGCAGGCACGAAACATGATTATGCAGTTGTCAGATTTTTTAAGAGGCACGCTAAAAAAGGATGACAATCAATGGGTGAGTTTGGAGGATGAGTTGCAACATCTTCAGCTTTATCTGGATATAGAAAAGGTTCGCTTTGGACACCGGCTTTCTACCAACATTATAAAAAGTGAAGGTACCGAAAGCAGGTTGATGCCTGCAATGTTGTTACAGCCTGTTGTAGAGAATGCAATAAAGTTTGGCCTGTACGATACTACAGACAACATTACGATTGAAATATCAGCATCACTCTCAGAAGGTAATTTACAAGTAAGCGTTTCTAATCCGTTTGATGCGGAAACCAGTGTACCCGGTGGCGGTACAGGTTTTGGTTTAAGTTCCATTAGCAGAAGGCTGTACCTGCTATTTGCCCGTAACGACTTGTTGCAAACTTCCTCAGAAAACAACCTGTTTACAACTACTTTAATTATACCAAAAATATGATGAGGGCAATTATTATAGATGATGAACCGTTGGCACGAAGTGTGGTTAAAGAATACCTGGAATCATTTGCTGAAATTTTACTGGTAACAGTGTGTAATGATGGTTTTGAGGGAGTGAAGGCGATCAATCAACACCAGCCCGATCTTATTTTTCTGGATGTGCAAATGCCCAAGATCAATGGGTTTGAAATGTTGGAATTAATTGACCAGCCTCCTGCCGTAATTTTTACAACAGCCTTTGACGAATATGCATTGAAAGCTTTTGATAACTATGCAGTAGATTATTTGTTGAAGCCTTTCAGTAAAGAACGGTTTGACAAAGCAATTGCAAAATTCTTAGATCAATCCCATCTTCAAAAACAGCAACAACAAACCAATAACCTGTTACAGTCAGCAACAGAAATTCCCGGCCAGGCCGAGCGGATTGTTATTAAAACAGCAGGTAAGATCAAGATCATTCCCATTAGTACCATTCATTATTTTGAGGCTTCAGATGATTATGTAAAAATCTTTACTGGCGAAGGCAGCTTTCTAAAAAACAAAACCATGGCATATTTCGAGAAGTCATTGCCTGCAGATCGCTTTGCACGTACCCATCGCTCGTACATAATAAACGTGAATGAAATTACCCGCATTGAACCTTATGAAAAGGAAAATCACCTTGCAGTGTTGCGTTCCGGCGCCAAAGTACCTGTTAGTCAAAGCGGTTATACAAAACTGAGGACGGTATTAGGTTTGTAACTTATCAGGTACAATATCACTTCTAAAATTTTTGCAGTTGCACATTCATCAACTAACCATTGCCACCATAACCTGGGCAAGAGACCAGCAGGAAGAAGCGCTGTTGCGGCAAGCCTTAAGCCAGCTTTCATTATTGCAAATACCTGTTTATGTAACCGATGGCGGCTCAGGTGAGTCCTTTGTTCGATTCTTACATTCGTTTCCCAATTTTACTGTAGTCAATTCAATAGGGAAAGGCCTTTGGCATCAGGTACAAAGCAGTTTAAACGCGGCATTAGACAGCAGTGGTAAACATGTATTATATACCGAGCCCGATAAGCTGGATTTCTTCAAAAATCGCCTGGCAGCATTAATTGAAGCCGCTGATGAAGAAATGGGAATTGTATTGGCAGCCAGAACTACTGAAGCGTTTGCTTCGTTTCCTTCCTTTCAACAAACTACTGAGACGTCTATAAATTTTTGCTGCGCCGAGGTAACGCAAAAGCCCTTAGATTATACGTATGGTCCTTTTATTATGAACCGTAAATTGATACCATTTTTTAAAGATTTACCAGGCGATATTGATTGGGGTTGGCGACCATTTGCATTTTGTATAGCCCATAGGTTGGGGTACGAAATCCAGGAAATAAGAGCTGATAATTTTTGCCCGATCACTCAACGGCAAGATGACCCCAAAGAGCGGATCTACCGTATGAAACAATTGTACCAAAATATAGAAGGTGTTGTACTTTCAACTTCGGTTAAAGTATAAATAAACGGCAAACAATTTAAAATAATTAAACATGGATGCTCC
>JANPPB010000823.1:0-4259 GCA_031428295.1 Segetibacter sp.
AAAAATGGCGAAGTGATTGGTATCTTAAGTTCAAGTCAAAAGCAGGCTGAAGGAGTTGTTTTCGCCATAAAATCAAGAAGCATTTTTAATGCGCTGGATGAGCTAAAGAAAGAAGACACCACTTATCAGAATATTAAGTTACCATCCAAGTCATTAGTTAAAGGCATGGATAGAACACGCCAGATTAAAGAAATTCAGGATTGTGTGTTTATGGTAAAAGGTTTTAGCAAATAAGAATTATTGATAGATTAAGCGCAACAAAAAATCCCAGTGCAATGCATTGGGATTTTTTATTATTAAGCTTATGCTATTTGTTCAATTTTACCTTAACCATTTAGCTTTTATCTGCCCACAAATTAGTTGGGTAATCACCCGCATCAACTAATGCATCTAATGCGGCTTGTACTGAAGGAGCATCTTCTTTATAAGTTACCCCGAACCATTTTGATAAAGTTGGAATCACATTTATCACTCCCATACCCGACTTTATAAATTTATCAGCCACTATTGGTATAAAAAATTCG
Organism: Segetibacter sp.; assembly: GCA_031428295.1. Lineage (GTDB taxonomy): Bacteria > Bacteroidota > Bacteroidia > Chitinophagales > Chitinophagaceae > Segetibacter. Next base: position 525 of record JANPPB010000823.1, read on the forward strand.
GCCTTGGGATCGGTTATGTTCTCATCAAGGTATTCGTGAAACTGGCTTTCTATAACACCCAATACATTAGGTGCAAAGCCCCAAAAGTTCATGCTTACCACAGCGTTTTCGCTTACTTCATGCAGTCCATTAGCATCTTCATAAGTTATTACACCGGCCTCGTTGCGATAAATTTTTGTTCTTTCATTAATAGAAACCAAGTTTCCTTTTTCATCCACTTCGCATACTCCACGGCTAACGCTTCCGTTTTCGCTTAATGTGCGGTTTAATTGGTAGCCTACTATGCAATAGGTTGTATCGTTGCAAGTGTTTACTAAAAAATCATAGGCTTTTTTGAAGGCATCGCTGCCATAAAAATCATCAGCATTTACAACGGCAAAAGGCTCGGTAATTACATCTTTAGCTGCTAAAATTGCATGAGCCGTTCCCCAGGGTTTTTTGCGTTCGGCAGGTAAAGAGTGGCGGCCCAAATGATCTTCAAGCCTTTGAAAAACATAATCAGTTTTTATTTTACCTTTTAGTTTGGGCTCGAAAATATTTTTAAAGTCTTCTGCAAAATCTTCCCTTATTATAAACACTATTTTACCAAAACCGGCTCTTATTGCATCAAAAATGGAATAATCCATAATCGTTTCGCCACTGGGACCGAACGATTGTATCTGCTTCATACTTCCATAACGGCTAGCCATACCGGCAGCAAGTATTACAAGTGTTGGTTGCATATTTATATATTTAAATTTTGCGAAACTAAGCGATAGCGTTAATGATGTAAATAATTTTTAAATTTTAAAAAAAACCATACCAGTGAATACGGAACGGATATATGTTCAAAATATTGAGTCGGCCTGGTTACAAAGTAACAAAGTGGTTTTAGATGTTTTAAGGCTTGATGACTTGCACCCGGTAATTAGTGGCAACAAATGGTTTAAACTGAAATATTATTTGCAGCAGGCCACTTATGCAGGCTATAATACGGTGGCAACTTTTGGAGGCGCCTTTTCGAATCATATTATTGCTACTGCTTTCGCCTGCAAACAAGGTGGTTTACTGTCCATCGGTTTTATTCGTGGCGAAGAGGCGGAAGCTTTATCTCATACATTGAGATATGCACGGTTGTTGGGCATGCAATTGATATTTTTAAGCAGGGAGCAATACAAGCAAAAGCTGCTTATCAAAGATGAATACAAAAATGAGCCCTGGTATTTTATTGATGAAGGAGGTTATGGTATTGAAGGAGCCAGGGGCGCTGCGGAGATTTTAGATTTTGTTGAGGTAAGTGATTATACACATATTGTTGCATCGGTGGGTACAGGTACTATGCTTGCCGGTTTAATAATGGCTGCAGAAATCAATCAAACAATTATAGGCATCAGCAGCATGAAAGGCAACAGCTCGCTGGAGGCTGACATTATAAAATTATTACCTCAACATAAACAACATGCTTCATTTACCATTTTACACGATTATCACTTTGGAGGATATGCAAAACACCCTGCCCCATTATTAGCTTTTATGAACGAAACATGGAAGCAGTTTCAACTTCCATTAGATATTATTTATACAGGTAAATTGTTTTTTGCGGTGATGGACCTTGTTACAAAATCCTATTTTCCACAACAAGGCAGGTTGCTTATGATACACAGTGGAGGATTGCAAGGCAACAGGTCGTTACAAAAAAATGAGTTATCATTTTTGTAACCTGAGTGCTGCTATATTTGTCCAAAATATTTAAAAACGTTGAAAAGAATTGTTGGGTTTCTGTTATGCTTGGCATTGGTTAATCAGGTTTTTTCGCAGGATACATTGCCTAATTTTACAGTGATAGAAAAGGGGAAAAAAGTAATTGTTAGTTGGGTGAATCCCTTTGAAGGCTGTATACAATTAAATGTGCAACGATCATTCGATAGCTTAAAATACTATCGCACCATATACTCTGCAACATCGCCCGGCTTACCTCAAAACGGTTTTAGCGATCCTAAGCAACCCAATGCAAAAACTTTTTATCGAATTTTCTATGTTTTAGAAGGAGGCGCCTATTTTTTTACACCCGCAAAACTTGCTACTCCCGACTTTGAAACCAGGAGTATTAACATAGAAGATAAAGTTGTAGCCACCATTAAAAATATCACGGTAAGTACCAGAGGCATTGCTATAGCGCAAATTTCGGCGCCAACGTTTATTAAGTTTCGTGACTCAATTTTGAGGCAAACCAAAGACACTTTATTTGCTGTAAACGATTCGCTGGTTGAGCTTCGGAGGTTTATACCAAAAGAAATATGGAAACCATCCATTTACATTTTTACCAATAAGGATGGATACCTCAGCATCTCGCTGACAGAGGCAAAAAACAAGAAATATCACTTAAAATTTTTTGAGGAAGATGGTTCTCCCCTGTTCGAAATTCGCCAGGTGAAAGAGCCTTTTTTAATGCTCGATAAATCAAGCTTTGTACACGCAGGTTGGTTTAGGTTTGAGCTATTTGAGGATGATAAGCTGAAGGAGAAAAATAAGTTCTATCTGCCCAAAGACTTTTAATTGTGTTAGAAAGTAGCTTCATTCTAAATCATTCAACGTAACATCAAAAACCCGCTCAAAGTATCGCCGTACTTTCTCTTTTACTTCGTTCAGAGAAACATAACTGCCCAATTCTTTTTGTAAAGAGGTTACCTGCTTGTTTACAATACCGCAGGGAATAATGTGACCAAAATAATTAAGGTCGGTGTTTACATTAAATGCAAACCCATGCATGGTAATCCACCGGCTACAACGAATACCCATAGCACAAATTTTCCTTTCACTTCCGGCAATATCGGCATCCAACCACACACCGGTTTCCCCTTTGCTTCTCATTCCTTTCAAGCCATATTCCTGAAGGGTTAAAATAATCACTTCTTCAAGCCCCCTTAAATACCAACCAAGATCAGTTTTAAAAGCCTCCAGATCTAAAATTGGGTACCCAACCAATTGCCCGGGTCCATGAAAAGTTATATCTCCCCCCCTGTTTATCTTAAAAAAATCAATCCCTTTTTCTTCCCTTTCTTCATCATTTATTAAAACGTGACTGGCATCGCCACTTTTACCTAAAGTATATACAGGTAAATGCTCAACAAATAATAAGTAATTGGGTATGTTTTTTATCCTAAAAGTTGAACTCTTATTTTGTTCATCAGCCTTCAAAATCTCATTCTGGTTCAACGCATAAGCTGTGGCTTCCCTGTTCCAACCTTTAATTCTTACATTTTCTTGTAATAAATGCTCCTGATAGTCCCATGCCTCTTTAAAGGCTACGTTCATTCCTAAATCTTTAAAAAACACCTTGTTCATTAAACAAAAATAAGTGAATGCGAACGTCTGCTTTTTTAGGCAATTTGTACATGCAGGAAAGAGCACTCACGAACACAATACAACTGATTTGTAAAAGATCTCACCAATATCCCCGTTAACATTTTGCAGTATTTTAAACTGGGAACTCAAAAATTTTAGTTTTCATCACTTACCTTCGCAGCCCAAAATTTTGGGACGATTTTGTTTTTCGGCAATAATACCTGGGAAATAAAATTGAACGATTAAAAATAAAAATTTACAATATGGCTGCTGTTTTAAGAGAAAACATTGGTTTGTTGAACGATAAATTAACGGTGCAATTGACAAAGGATGACTACCTGCCTTCTTTTGAACAAGCCATAAAAAAGTATGCAAAAACTGCCACCATTCCAGGTTTTAGAAAGGGTATGG
>JANPPB010000824.1:0-3337 GCA_031428295.1 Segetibacter sp.
GGTGAAATTATTGGAGAGTTTTAAACAGGTGGTAAATCCTACCTCAAACAATCCGGCTATGATAAGAATGATCCAGGCCATACTTTTTTTGCAAAGTTAACTGCCTATTGTTTTGACGGTACAGGGTTTGTATTTTAAGCATGGTTTTAAACCATCAATATAGAACCAGCTTATGTTATAGTTATACTTAAATTCAAGTATTTTGATGAATGTCTTTCAATTGCTTTTCTTCAACTGATTCGCTATTGTAATCGTACACAAATTTTTATAGTTGCTAGTGGTGCAAAGGCGGTGGAGTAGGGTTTACTTGAAAGATTTGTCGGGTTTGGTTGGTGTTTATAATAGACTTAATCAGGTGTTTTAAAAATCTCTGGTGGTACAACATTATTAAAGTTTAAGCATCGTGCTTAGGGAGCGGTTCAAAAGAATTAATGTTTGTATTTGACTATATATTTACGCAAACTTTGTATATGCTTTTAAATGAGCCATTAGTAGAAGAATTGATGCATGAAGCAGCCGGAACCCGTAAAATGCTGGAGCTGATACCCTACGAAAAATTAGGCTGGCAACCACATATAAAATCGATGACTTTGGGTAGGTTGGGCGCACACATAGCAGAAATACCCGGCTGGTTGGTACAAACTATTAAGCAGGACGAGCTTGATTTTGCAACAGCTAATTTTATGCCCCAACCTTTGGAAGAACCGGGTGCTGTTATGAACGCATTTGATGAAAACATGCAGAAGGGCCTTGCGGCTTTAAGCGAAGCAACAGACGAAAATCTTACGGGTGCCTGGACCTTACGTAATGGCGGGGAGATATTTTTAAGAATGCAACGCATAGGTGTGGTTAGGGGTATGGTGTTAAATCACATTGTGCACCACAGGGGACAGTTATCGGTTTACCTGCGCCTGTTAGATATTCCGGTGCCCGGTATGTATGGTCCATCGGCCGATGATATGATGGGTTAAGGCAACTTTTAATCGATACGAGCTTTCTTAAGGCTTTACAAAATAAGCATTGCATTGACGTTAGAAAGGGTCTGAAATCTTCTCTACGTTCAGCATGTACAACCTTTGCTGGTAAATCAATAAATTTAGATGTTATTTCAAACCGTAAAATAGTTTCTTATGAAAATGATTAAGCACAATCACAAAGCTATTTACGAACCAATTGCCGACCTGGTAACCTATAGGGCAATGCCTACAAATGCGGTTACTATGAACCAGCTTGATCCTTTCATTTTTCTAAATCATCATGGTTACCAGGAGTACCCGCCCAACAATCACGGTTTGCCATTTGGTCCGCATCCACACAGGGGTTTTGAAACCGTAACATTTATTTTGAAGGGAGACTTAATGCACAAGGACAGTAGTAATGCAGGCAGTATTATTAAAGAGGGAGGTGTGCAGTGGATGACGGCAGGTAGCGGATTGGTACATGCCGAGATTTCAAGCGAAGCGTTCAAAAAAAATGGGGGACCCCTTGAAATATTACAGCTATGGGTTAACCTGCCTGCAAAGCATAAAATGACTGCACCGGCATACAAAGGTTTGCAACAGGAAGAAATACCAGTAGCAACTTATGATGAAGAAAAAATTGTGGCCCAGGTTATTGCCGGTACATGGGATGGCGTTGTGGGACCCATACAACCGCTGACCGATATTCACCTTGCCCGTATTAATTTTTTAGCCAACAGCCATCATACCTTTTCAGTTGATGCAGGTAAAACTATATTTCTTTACATTGTTAAGGGTGATATGATGATCAACGGCGAAGCCGCAACTATGCATCACCTGGTTGAATTTAACCAGGATGGTAAAATGATAGAGATGAAAGCTTTGACCGAATCCATCATTTTATTTGGTCATGCCACCCCTTTTCATGAGCCTTTTGTAGCTATGGGTCCCTTTGTTATGAATACGCAACAAGAAATTATGGAGGCTTATGAAGATTATAACAAAGGCAAATTTGGCGATCCCGATGCGCTCTGATATTAATAGTAGCAAACATCCGGCAATACCTAATGTGCTATTGCCCCGCCGGAAACAGCGGGGTTTTGTTTTTTTAGGCTGAAATAAAACAAGCTTCACTTTGACTTGATGGGTAGCATTTGTATTTTAGAATGCCATCGGTCACATTCCATCACAAATAAATGCTGCTATATGAAAAAGTTAGTTTTGCTTGTTGCTCTTGTTGTTTTTAGTACCCTGCAGGTAGCTGCCCAGGAAGATCTTGAAGGCTGCAAAGACAGTCCCATGTTTAACCGGATGCCCAATACCCTTATTGTTGAATGTTCAAAGAATTTTGACCTGGTGGATGTAAAAACCAGTCCGGATAAAACTGAACAGATTGAGGGTACAAAAACCTATATAGGCTATACCTACAATTATGATAGCAAGGTTTTACCGCCGTCTTTTTACCAGATAGTAAAGAACCATGAAAATGCTTTAGTAGCAAAAGGGGGAAAAAGAATTTATTATTCTAAAGAAGAGGGCGTTGCTACGTTTTTGACCAAAGCTGGCAATAAAGATATTTATGTAATTCTTCAGGACTATGGAGGAATAGGCGAAGGCCAGTACGGCCTTACCATACTTGAGGTGGAAGCCATGACGCAAGACATAACTGCAAGTTCAATGCTCGATGCCCTAAACAAAGAAGGCTCTATTGCATTGTATATAAACTTTGAAACCGGCAAATCTGCTATTAAACCCGAATCTCAACAAACGATAGATCAGGTAGCTGAAATGTTGAAGGCAAACCCTGCATTAAAAATAAGTATTGAAGGCCATACAGATAATGTAGGCACTGCTGCATCCAACTTAACCTTGTCTGACAGCAGGGCCAAAGCTGTTATGGCAAACCTTACTACAAAAGGGATTGACAAAACAAGATTGACCGCCAAAGGCTGGGGACAAACAAAACCAGTTGCCGATAATTCTACCGAAGATGGCAAAGCCAAAAACCGCAGGGTGGAGTTGGTGAAGAAAAGTTGATAGATGTTAGTTGACGGTTGCCAGGCCTTTTCGTTGGTGGTTGATTGTTGTTCGTTGATAGTTATAGTTAAGGAGAGAACTCATTCGTGGCTTTTTTTCCCTTCGTGCCCCTTTGCGTTCTTTGTGTCTTTGTGTCCGCCCAGCCTAAACCGTTCGGACGGGGTTCAATTTTCGTGCATTTGTGCCAATAACACGTAAGGTCCCAACCGCTAAATGAAGAGCCGCGTATTTTATTTTTGAATTTTTACTTTTTACTTTTTACTTACAATTTTGCGTTCTTAGTGGCTTAGTGGTTCAATTTTCGTGCATTCGTGGCAAAAAAGTTGACAGATGATAGATGA
>JANPPB010000825.1:0-2183 GCA_031428295.1 Segetibacter sp.
CTGTAATTGTTCTTTTTCCATTTGCAGCCTATGTTGGTCAGCTTGCTTCATTTCAGATTTTTCGTTTTTATGTTGAAGATGAGCGGAATCTTTTGACTGCGCCTGAGTAACAGTGCTTGCAACAAGCAGGGTGATCATTAATATTATTTTTTTCATAGTTTTTTTTATTAAAGACTAATACCATGTAAATAAGTTATAAGCGAAGCTGTTAAACTATTTGGAATTAATGAAGCATTGCCTGGTACACCAATACTTTAAAGGCATCTTCAATATTATGGTGCCGGCTCCAAATTTGGGTGTAAATCTGCGCTACAATTTTTTCTTTAGGGTCTACCCAATAAGATGTACCAAATGCTCCACCCCAACTAAAATTGCCAACCGATACCGGTAGTTTAGCCGCTGATTGTTCTGTGGTTATGCTAAAACCGAGCCCAAATTTTTCGTTGCCAAGGCTCAATTCTCCAATTTGATTGCTGGTCATCATTCTAACACTGTTAGGCGATAAAATGGTTTTGCCATTGTAGGTGCCTCCATTTAAAAGCATTTGTAAAAAGATGGCATAATCGGTAATGCTTGCGGTTAAACCGGCTCCCCCCGAAAAGTAAGTGCCTGGCTCGGTTGGATAATCAGGTTTCATTCTGCTGCCATTAAACTTATAATTTTCATTCATGGGGTGCAGGCCTTTATCATCTTCCATAGTTAGTGTTGTTAAACGGGCTTGTTTTTCCTTTGGAAGATAAAACCAGGTGTCTTTCATGCCCAAGGGTTCAAAAATGCGGGCTCTGAAAAATTCATCCAATTTCTGGCCAGAAACAACTTCAATTACATAGCCCAGTACATCAGAATTTAAACCATAAGTAAATTTTTTGCCCGGCTGGTGCATCAGGGGTAGATTGCCTAATTTTTTCATGGCATTTCCTATGGAGTTTCCCGCAGGCTCAGCAATACCCGAGGTAATATTGTTTTTTGCATAAATGGCGTTCGCCATTTTGCTTCCTATTTGTGCATAGCCTATACCCGAGGTGTGGGTTAACAGGTCCCTAATGGTAATAGGGCGTTGGGCGGGAACAGTAGTGTAAGTAGTATCGTTTTCATTAAACTGGTCAACCACCTTTGTGTTGGCAAACTCAGGAATATATTTTGCCAGCGAATCATCCAGCATCAATTTGCCCTCCTCAAACAAAGTCATAATGCCTACACTGGTAATGGCTTTAGTTTGAGAAGCCAGCCTGAAAAGCTGATCGTTTTTCAGCATCTTCTTCTTTTCAGCATCATCATAGCCAAAGGCTTTATTATAAATCACTTTACCATTTCTGGATATCATCACCAATGCACTGTTCATCCAGTTATTATTAATCCATTGCTGCACGTTTTTGTCAATACGCATCAATCTTTCAGAAGAAAAGCCTTGAGCTTCGGGGGTAGACACCGGCATGTTTTGCTGGCTATGTACTTGTTGTATTAAAAGGAGTAGAAACAGGATTCCGCCGATTTTTTTCATATCTAAGTTTTTGGATGGGTAAGTTAATGTAGAGCAGTAATTGTTGGAAAGAAATATTGTCAATTCGAACGAAGGAGGAATCTTTTAATCGAGGTTGATCCCTCGTTGCGGGGATATGTGTAGCCTTTGAAGTGAGAGTGGAAAATGATTAATTATAAGAGCCGTCAGGCTGAGTTTATCTCAGCATCTCCTGAAGATTTCATTCCGAGTTAATTACAACATTGCCAGAATATGTTGTCCAGGAGATACTGAAACAAGTTCAGGATGACGGCTCTTTTTCTTCTGCCCTCCGGGGAGAATCAAGTTCGGAATAAATGTTTGTCTTTTGCTAAATGTTATTAAATCATCCACATAAAAAAGCCGGTCATTTTCATAACCGGCTTTGTAATTATTGATAATTTATTTATGCATCCTTTCCATGGCACTGCTTAAACTTTTTGCCACTTCCACAAGGGCAAGGATCGTTGCGGCCAACTTTTGGTCCTACAACAATGGGTTGCTGCTTAACCGCTGCACCACCGGATGAAGGATCAAAATAATCATTCTCATTTGCTGCATAATCCTGGCCTGCTGCATCTATCTCAGCCTTATTAATGCGCATCTTGCTCATGTCTGTCTTCTCTTCGCGGCCTTCTCTTATTTGTTGTTGTACAGGCCTGCGGGTATCCTCTTCAACAGGTAT
>JANPPB010000826.1:0-3883 GCA_031428295.1 Segetibacter sp.
CAGGCGGACTTTTTTTGTGGTTACCGGCTAAGCTAACTCCGATCAGGCATCGTTGCTACGCTCAGTTCAACTGCAAGTCAGTTATGGATCATTTTAAACCAAATAATTCATGCAACAGGTCACTCCCAGATTTCTGAGAAACGAATGGGAACGCTACAATTTCCAAACTGAAAGGTAAATTGGGCTTCTCTGCTACTATCTGCCAATTCATACCTTCCGTTTTGTAGCTGATATATTTCTACAGTCTCTGCATCACAATTTATGATTAGAAAATATGGTACACCTTGCGACTGGTAAATCTCAAACTTAGTATGCCTGTCTTTAAGCGCTGTAGAAGGTGAAAGAATTTCAGCAACCAGCGAAGGCGTAAAATCGAGGAACTTCTTATATATATCCCCACACACAACCAGCATATCCGGCTGAAGTATAGTATCATCGCTCACTTTGTAGTCGAGAGGCTGAAAAACCTTGCAGTTATTTTTGCAATCCCTTAAGGCTAATCTAAACTCGGTAAACAAATTTCCACCAATCCTTTGATGTTTAGGCACGGGCAAAGGGCTCATAGCATAAGGTATTCCTTCTATCAACTCCCATCTGCCTTCCCATTGTTCATAATCCTCATAACTGTAGTGCGGCAATATTTTAACGGCTGATGACATACAAAATTTATTCTGCTTACAATTATAAATGTACGATAGTTGGCCCGATGAATGGTAGAACAACCTTGAAGACTACCTGAAACTCAAGCCAAAACATCACTGAAAATATCCGGCTTTTTAAGCTATAATAATTTTATTGTAAACGCTGCACCTAAACGTAAAAAAATATGACTTTTAAATAATTTGTATATCTTCGTTGCTTCCTTAATGATCTTTACAGTTTTCAATTGTTCTCTGGACGTTTTTAAAGTAAATGTTTCTCTGGTATATTGGTTGCTGTGTTCATTATGGTTTTTTATTTATTTTTTAAAGTTTTACAAATGAACATTTACGTTGGAAACCTCAGTTGGACAATGACTGAGCAGGACTTAGCAGATCTTTTCACCCCATTCGGCGAAGTAGTATCTTCAAAAATTGTTACTGACAAATTTAATGGCAACCGTAGCAAAGGTTTCGGTTTCGTTGAAATGTCTGATGATGAAGCAGGTCGCACTGCAATCAGTCAGCTAAACGAAAGCGACATCATGGGTCGTAAAATTGTTGTTAACGAATCACAACCACGTCCAAAAGACGGTTCTGGTGGTGGTGGATTTAAGAAGCGCAGCTTTGGCGAAGGCGGAGGCGGTGGCGGATTTAACCGTGGCGGAAGCGGCGGTGGCGGCGGCGGATTTAATCGTAATCGTGGTGGCGGCAGCGGCGGAAGCAGCAGCGGCGGCGGCGGTGGATACAACCGTTATTAATCCTGTAACAAACAAAACTGTAAAGTCTGGCAAGTTGCCAGACTTTTTTGTTTTGGTACATATACTTTCAAATTATGCATCTTCATCATTGTCCTTTTTATCTCTCACCTTACAGTTTAACAAAAGCACGTGCCTTATTCTGTTAGCTTCGTCAATCCTAAAAATGAAAGATGTTTTTTAAATTACTAACTGTGGCCAGTCTGGCAAGCTTTGAGATTTACGCGGCTATTCCTGCCGGTTTTGCCCTTGGCTTGTCTCCCATTTTAATATTTTCTTCGAGTGTGATTGGCGGATTGGCAGGTGTATTTGTAGCTGCGTTTTTAGGCGATAAAATCAGGAGTTTCTTCTCTAAAAATAAAGAACCTAAGGAAAAACCCACAACCAGTCTTATTTACCGGCTGTGGTATAAATATGGCATTATCGGCCTGGGATTTTTAGGAACTATGACGGTGGGAGCACCAGTAAGCCTGGCCGTTGGAATTGGGTTTAAAGCACCACTTCAAAAGCTTATTACCTGGTGTTGTATTGGCGTAATAACCCGTTGCATTGTTTTTACTCTGATAGGTCACTACGGAATGAAATTGTTTTAAGGACCAGGTAATAACATTGCATGTTTTGATGCAAATAAAATACCTGCAAGAATGTATGCATTAAAAACAAAACCGTATAACCTACTTTTAAATATCAAACAACATTTATGTCATCCTCCTCCCAATTTGAACAAGCAGTAATAGATAGTAAGCAGTTACCCGAAAAGCCATCGAACGATACGCTTCTAAAACTTTACTCGTTGTACAAGCAATCTACTGAGGGAGATGTTAATGTTGAAGCACCTACTAATCCGTTTGACTTTGTGGCCAAAGCTAAATACGAAGCCTGGACTTCGCTTAAGGGAAAAAGCACTGAGACCGCACAAGAAGCGTACATTTCGCTTGTAAACAGTCTGAAGAATTAGGTAATTGCTGTAAGTAGGAATCATTTCTTTTCAACCACCATAAAAACCGCTCCTCTTGGCGGAACGGTTACCCTTACATTACTTAAAAGGGTGCTGGAGTAAGCTTTAAGTGTAGCATAATTTTCAGGCCCACCGGCTGGCTGCAATGGGCCCGCTCCATTCACAATTACCTTTCTCGAAAAATCACCATTATCGGTACCACCCCTCAATGTGTACCAGTATGCCCTGTTACCAACGGTGTAATTTTGAAAGGTGATAGTAGGATCAATAGCTGTATTGCTTCTATTAACGATGACCAGCCCAACCTGACCTGATGCATAGCTGGAAGCATACACTGAAAGATCGGTACTACCAGTTACTGTAGAACTAATAAGCCTGTCGCCAGACATTTTTTGAAAGTAATACATATGGTAAAACGATGGTCTTGGCGTCCATTTTACAATTCCCGGTTCATCACCATTACTAAACATACCATGGTCGTTACCATTTCCCCAGCCATTTGCAAGGTCCCAGCGACTGGCCATACCATATTTATTATTCAACAACTCACCCAATACCAACGTGGCATGCAAACCACTGATATTTGAAACCTGCTGCATAGATCCTTCCGAAAAAATATTCCACTCAGTTAGGGCTATAGGTTTTAACGCAACTCCATTGCCGGTAACATTCGACTTTACATAATCCATCATGGTTTTTGTACGGTCTATTGCCGAGTTAAGTATAACGGTTGCCTGGCTGTTTTCGCCATAATTTGTGTAGTAACTGTGAATGATAAAGTAGTCTGCAACACTGCCAGCCTTGCCTAACACGCCACTGTTCCAGGTTTTATCAGTTGGCGTTGACCACGATGCAGGTTCCTGCTCCAGCAACTGGGCACCTACATAAATTGATTTACCAATTTCCTTTGCAGCCTTCATCATAGAATCTTTAAAAACCTTGTAATGCTGGCCGTACAAATCACCAGTTACTTTCTCTGGTTGGCCATCTTTATTTGACGCAGTTGCTATACGGTACCCATCCTGCCAGGAGCCATTACTTTCGTTACCAACCTCCCAGTATTTAGTACGGCCTTTATCGTACCTAACCCAGTCAGCCGCAAGATGAGCTGCAGCAGCAACCGGATTTGCACTGGTACCATACCGGGCATAACCATAGTTAACAGTAATCATTCCCTGGTTATTGGTTTGCTGCAACATGGCGTAATAATTATCCAAAGACAAAGTCCAGTTGTCGTTGTTTTTTCCATACCAATAATAACTTTTAAAAGTCTTGCCATCAGCATCAACCAGGTTTTCCGGCGCATCTGCAGGTTTATTATTGTTTTCAGCATTCCAAAAAAATACACTGCTTAAATTGCCACCCGGAAAACGAATAATTCCCGGATGCAGTTCTTTAATATGATTGAGCAATATTGGTTCAGTTACCATTTGCGTCATATATGGATTGGCATTATTGCCAAAGATGGTTGGTGGTATTTTAGTAATGATGTTAGCCGGATTTACATTGATGGCTACGCCTGAGACCAA
>JANPPB010000827.1:0-3738 GCA_031428295.1 Segetibacter sp.
CACATAACCTTTTACACCAATGATGTCACCAATGTCCAGCAGCTTTTTCCATACCTGGTCGTACAAAGTTTTATCCTCTCCCGGGCAAACCTCATCCCGCTTTACATACAATTGAATTTTACCGGCACTGTCCTGGATTACCGCAAACGAAGCCTTACCCATATCCCGCACACTCATAATTCTTCCTGCCAGGCAAACATCTGCAAAATCAGCCTTGTTCTCCTCACCCTTATATTGTTGTTTAATGGTGTTCGAGGTAATATTTACAGGATACGATGGGGCAGGAAAAGGGTCGATACCCAGTTTCTGAAGTTCAGTCAGTTTATCTCTTCTTATTTGTTCCTGCTCTGATAAATGTTGTGTGCTCATTTGCTAAAAATTAAATTGTTGGCCGCATAGCCAACAAGGGCCGCAAAGGTAGCGGTTGAGAAACAGATGAGCAAAGCATGAGGCTATAGAAAGCAGGAGATGGCCTGCTGTATTTTAAGTACAAAGTTGTTCGCCTTTAAACGAATACATCTATCTGGTTGAATTTCCTAAGAGCGTATGTTTAATGAAATTAACCACAGAGAACAGCCAGCGTATTTCACAGAGAACATAAATATTAACTTCTGTTTTCTCTGTGTTTTTTCCTTTGTGTCCTCTGTGGCTATATTGTTTTACCAATCAATATTTGTATATACGTTAAGCATGTCAGACGGGGCAGCCACCAACAATGAGTCCATAAAAAACTACTGTTGGCAGCACAAACTTTTCTACCTGCACCCAACTATTTTATGTTTATCCTTAAGCTCGTATAATACAATCCGCCAACTTCAGGATTGCCAAAACCAGATTTATAGTAGTGATTTGTGAGGTTGGTACCGCCAATTCTCAACTCTGCATTCTTAACTATTTTATAACCCACCTGAGCATCCACTGTTGAAAAAGCATTTACATTGCCGTTGGCAAAATCATTTTCGAACTTAAAGGCATCCTGCCATTTGTACTGGAGTGCAAAGCCCCATTTCTTTTGTTTTCCAAAGCCTGTGCTTGATAACCCAAGGTTACACCTAAACTCAGGTGTATTAAAGTTGGCAATAAAACCATTGGGCACATTACCTATTTTATCAGAATAAAAATTTGCTGAAGCAGTAAAATTTTTGCTAAACAGGTAATCCATCCCAAGCCCAAAGCCATGCGTGTTTACAGTGTTTTCGCTATTAACTACTATGGCATATATGGTCTGATTTAAGGGCTGATAAACTGCAATACGGCCAAGAAAATCTTTATACTTGCTTGTATACCCATACACATCCAGCAAAAACTTTTGGTTGATTAATGCTTTGTAACCTATCTCAAAAGAGCTGCAGGTTTCAGGTTTAAATTCTTTATGCTGGTAAACTTTGTTGGTAACTGCCCCGTTTTCTATAACATATGCAGGTGAACCTTTGGGTTGTATCACAGGCAATATCCAGGGCAAGCCGCCCAACAACCATGTATTAGAACCCACCTGTAATTGAATGAACTGTTGTTGTGTTGTAGGAAAACGATACGCCGTTTGGTAAGACACACGTATGTTATTATCCCTGGCTACATTTATAAGTGCTGTAAGGCGTGGGGTAAATTTGCCTTTAAAATTTTCATTTTTATCCAGTCTTCCGGATGCCGCAAGGGTTAGTTTATCATTCAATAATTTTTTGGTCGCCTGTACATATCCCCCTACTTCGTTAATAGGTATAGTGCCTGTTGTATCAATAAATATGGTTCCCTGCGAGTTTAATACATACCTCTTAAAATTTCCCCCGATAATTACATCAGCAAACGGAATTGCTTTGCCGAAATTATACTGCCCTTCGGCCATATAAAGGTTGGTTTTATCAAAGAACAAACCTCCTCCTTTCGAAATAGGAATTCTTTTTAATTTATCCATTATTTGATTGAATTGTGCTGAGCCGGGTAACGGCCTTCCCTGGTCGGCTACTGCTCTTGCTTTTGCATGGGCGGCAGCATCGTTTGATCCGGTAAGACTTGACGTTAAATATTGGGTTACATAGGCGCCGTACCATGCAGCACTGGGCTTCCATGCCTCATTAAAATACCTGGTAATAGTAGTGGCAGCATAAGAATCTCCGGCATCTTCCTGTGTGGTATAAGCGCGGACAAACCAGTTACTGCTTTTAAGCTCCAGCTTATACTGTCCAATTTTTACATTCTTAAGCACATAGCGATCGCTACCGGTATAAACAGAGTTGCCCTTAGCCCAAAAAGCTGCCATAGAAGCCTCTACTTTATTGTTTATTTTATAATGAAGGGCACCTGAGAGTTTAAAATTTTTTGCTATGGGATCAGCAATATCGCTTTCAGCATAACCGGTTCGTGATACAGCAATTTTTGCCTGCGGAAACAATGCCCGGTACATATCAGGTATATGAGGTTTAATATCCGTTGTGGTTTCGTCTCCATATACATTTACGCCATCATAATTAGGATCGGTGCTTCGGGTTCCGGCAATCACATTTCCTACATCACCCAAACGTGAGTAGTTCGAACTATCGGATGCCAGCCAATCAGTAGCTTTTAAATACTCTGCCCCTACTTTAAAAGCAAATTTGTTACCTAATGCTCTGGCCCACCTTAATGTCCAGTTAGAAAAAGAGGTAATATCTGGCCGCTGACTTTTGTCCACATTCATCATTCCCTGTTTTACAATGATGCTCAAGCCCTGGTATTTAAAAGGGTTTTTACTGCTCACCAAAATGGTTCCGTTCATACCTCCGGGACCATACAATGCAGATGAAGCACCGGGTAAAAGCTCAATGCCTTCAACATCTAATGAAGTAGCGCCAACCAAATTGCCTACAGAAAAATTTAAGCCCGGCGCCTGGTTATCCATACCATCCATTAACTGGTTAACCCGTGCACTGCCACTGCCATTAAAACCCCTTGTGGAGGGAGTTGTAAATGTTAAGCTGGAGGTAATTACATCAACACCTTTTAAATTTTTCAGGGCGTCATGCGGATTGATGGACGGAGTCGATTCAATCATTCTTGCTCCAAGCTTTTCTACAGTTATGGCTGACTGTACACTTCTTGTTGCAACCCTACCCGGCGCAAGTACTATTGGATCTTCTATGCCCACCCGTGCTTTAAGATTAATATTTAGTTCATCTAAGCTGGTTACTTGTTGTTCGTACGTTTCTATATTAACGTGAGAAAATACCAATACCAAAGGCAACGATTTTTTTGTGGCAATTATAAAATTTCCTTTCCGATCGGTTATTGTTCCCTCACTTGTTCCTTTAATGGTTATTGTAACACTGTTTATATTATCAGCATCATCGGAACTTACTTTACCTTTTAAGGTGGTTGTTTGTGCAAATGTTACTACTGTAAGTGCACATGCTAACAGGGTAATAAGCGTTTTCATTTTGTTGATTTTTAATGAAGAATTGTTCAGGTTTTATTGTTGATGATCAATTTGCCAATCACAAGTGTAATGAGGTTATCATTACTTTAATTTACTAAGAGTTTAGCTACCGTCATAATGGCTGTGTGTAGCCATTCGTCCGTGTCAGTAGGAGTAATTGAATATCGTATTCCATAGGCTTACGGAACACGATATTGTAACCCATCTGATTAAATTTTTGCAGCACATAAGGTTATTATTTGCTACACAAGAAAATAAATTTTAACGCCAATAGGTTTGACAAAAGTCAAATTCAAATAAGGGAAGAAGGAATTTGACTTTTGTCAAAT
>JANPPB010000828.1:0-4593 GCA_031428295.1 Segetibacter sp.
CTTGCATTGCGCATTGGTATTCATTTAGGAGAAGTATTGTTTGAAAATAATGATGTGTTTGGCGATGGTGTAAACATAGCTTCCAGGATACAGGCTATGGCCCCCATTGGTGGCATCTGGATATCGGACGCCGTGTATAAAACCCTCGTAAATAATAAAAACATACAAACCGCCTTTGCCAGTGAGGTGGTATTAAAAAATGTAAAGGAGCCCATGCGGGTATACGACGTAGTTTTTGATTTGCAAACCATTTTATCGGTCCGGGAATCTTTAAAGCAAGACTTGCAAAGCGAAACTGCCAATGAAAAAAGCATTGCTGTTTTGCCTTTTGTAAACATGAGCAACGACCCTGACCAGGAGTTTTTCAGCGATGGCATTACGGAAGAAATCATCAACTCGTTGTTTTGTTTGAAAGACCTTAAAGTTGCGGGCCGCACCTCTTCATTTCAATTTAAAGGTAAAAACCTTGACCTGCGTGAGATAGGTGAAAAGCTGGGCGTAAATACCATACTGGAAGGCAGTGTAAGAAAGCAGGGAAACCGGCTGCGCATTACCGCACAGTTAATAAATGTTCACGATGGTTTTCATTATTGGTCGCAACGGTACGACCGCGAAATGGATGACATTTTTGCCATACAGGACGAAATTGCTTTATCCATTACAGAGCAATTAAAAATAAAGTTACTGGATGAAGATATTCAGAAGATCACCAAAGTAGCTACCCGCAACATGGAAGCCTATGAATGCTATTTAAAAGGTCGCTTCTACATAAACCGGAGGGGCAGCTCCATACTAACAGGATTGAATTATTTTAAACAGGCCTTTACCCTCGACGATACGTATGCCCTTGCCTATGCCGGCTATGCCGATGCCAACATTTTATCAGCCGGATATAGCTTTCACCCCGGTAAAGAAGTGATGAATATTGCCAGGGAGGCTGCTGATAAGGCCATTATTCTGGACCCTACGCTTGGTGAAGGATATGCAGCATTAGCCTATTACTATTTGTGCTGTGGCTGGAACTGGGAGGATGCAAGAAAGAGCTTTTTAAAAGCTATGGAACTTAATCCCAACTATGTGCAGGCCCGATCGTTATATGGCATGTTATACCTGGCCTGGATAAAAGGCAATTTTATAGAAGCGGAAAAACAGGGTCTTATTGCTATAAAGATGGAACCTTTAAGCACCATAGACCTGGCTGACCTGGCATGGACGCTTCACACAGCCGGAAGGTTTGAAGATGCACTGGTATATGCAGAAAAAGCCATTGAAATAGATTCCAATTCTTTCTTAGGCCAGCGACTGGCCGGGTTGTGTTATTTAGCTCTGGGCCGCTACGATGAAGCTATTAATACCTTCCAGTTTTTAATTCGGATTTCAAACAGGCACCAGCATGCCATTAACAGTCTTATATGGACCTATTGCAGCCAGGGTAATTTTGATGCAGCCGGTGCATTGATTAGTGAAATGGAAACCCGTAGTAAAACCGAATATATAGCAGGAGCCTTTTTTGGTTTGTCGCTTGCTTACTTTGGAAGAATAGATGATGCCATCATGTATCTTGAAAAGGCCTACAACGACATTGATCCCATGCTGGCAAGTTGCTGGCATTCTCCTTATGTGCCCGCCATACTCAGGGCCGATGCCCGTTTTAAAGATATTATGGAGAGAATGCATTTTCCGGGTTGAGGGGTGTTAGAAGTGGGTTTGAGATTGTGTGGCCTACCTGTTAGATATAGATCAGATCCGGTTCAATTGCTTTAAAATATTTGGGTTTAATGCCACCCCTTGATACAAGGTCAACCTTTAGATGAAGGAGGTTCTCCAATTCATCTGCCAGGTCAATAAAGGCAATCCCGATAGGACGGTTAAATTCAATCATTACATCTACGTCACTCGTGTTGTTTAAATGAGTTCCCCGGCTATACGACCCAAACAAAGCGATTTCTTTTAACCCATATTTTTCTTCGAGTTGTGGCTTGGCATTTTTTAAAATTGATAATATGTATTGCTTGTCGGCCATATTGTGAATATACATCCTGCCTGTTTGGAGAGGAAAAATGCGACGTAAATGACAGAGCGGTACGCTGCGAAACACGAGAGGATCATTATAGAATTGGTGGTATGGTGAAATGCAACATGGAAACTTGTCTGGCACATTAATTTCTACGTTTGCATTATGGCTGATGTACATAGTAAAGAGGTGCGTAGTTTTAATATGAGCCGGATACGAAGTAAGGACACCAAACCTGAAATGATTGTCCGGAAGTTTTTGCATGGGCAGGGTTTTAGGTACCGGCTGCATGTAAAAGATTTACCGGGTAATTATGGCTTGCATTGATGAAGTTTCACTGAATAAATTTATCCCCAAATAACATACGTGACTTAAAAGCAACAGCTTTTACTAAAGTTGACCTTTACTTTTGAGGCCACTGTAATTATCTATATTAATAATTGAGTAGATTTTTATCTTGACTGAAGCAACTCAAACAAATCATGAAACAACCTCGTAACCTTTGGACTCGAAATGAACTAATGCTTGCACTCAATCTATATTTAAAACTTCCGTTTGGTAAGCTTCACTCAGGAAATCCAGAGATCATTCATCTTGCTCAAATAGTAGGAAGAACAGCTAGTTCAATCGCAATGAGGCTAAACAATTTTGCTAGTGTTGACCCGTACCATAAGCAAAGAGGAATAGGTGGACTTTCGGGTGGACGAAAACAAGTTGAACCCATTTGGCATGAATTCATAAATAATAAAGAGGATTTGTTATATGAGAGTGAAAGAATATTGGCAGAATTAGAACATCAAACGATTGCAAATAAATATGCTGAAATACTCAGAGGCACAGAAGGACTGATGGGAGAAACGAAAATGCGAGAAGTGAAAACTAGGGTAAATCAAAATGTTTTTCGGCAAATAGTTCTTGCAAACTATTCTGGACGCTGTGCCTTTACTGGTATTGATATTCCAGACTTATTGTTGGCAAGTCATATTATACCTTGGTCTAAAAATGAAGGGGAAAGACTCAACCCTGAAAATGGCGTTTGTCTTTCGGCATTGTACGACAAGGCATTTGACAAAGGCTATATTGGTATCAATCAAAGTTTCGAAATCATTTTATCAACCGACTTAAAAAAGAAGCACGATAAAGAATACTATTCTAAATACTTCTCGGCCTTGGCAGGTTCTAAAATCGTCCTTCCAAAAAAATACCCTCCACGCAAAGAGTTTTTAGAATTTCATTTAGACAATGTTTTTAAGGGTTAATCCTTTTCCAACTTCAATCCCAAATTATGTACAAGCCAACAGCTAAAGGATATTTCTCCGGATGCGGCGGAATGGAAATAGGTATCATGCAAGCAGGGGTGAACGTAATTCAATCTCTTGATCTGGACAAGGACGCTACAGACTGCATGAAAATTAACAATCATTATTTTTCCCATTCGATATTAACAGTAGATATAAAAGATAAGACTGTATTGGACCAACCAAGAACAGATATAATAGTTGGTACCTATCCTTGCACAAAATATTCCACTATAGCTGATATACATGGCACCCGTACAGGTGATGATTTATTTCTTCATTTCTTCCGTCATATAGCAATTGAGCAGCCCGAAATGTACATTGTTGAAAATGTGCCAGGAATGAAAAAATTTAAGGTGGTGATGGAGGCAATGACAAAGCTTCCCGATTATTATGTAAATGTTTTCTGTCCAGTTGATGCTTTGAACTGGTTGCCCCAAAGACGAAAGCGCTTGATACTTATTGGAACGAGAAAACCTTTTTCTATTTCTGCTCCTACACAAAACATCAACAAGCCAACCTTAAAAGATATTCTTGAAAATGAACCAAATGTTGAAATGCCTGATTATGTAATAAGTAGAATAAATGGAAAATATAGAGATCTTCCTATTATAGTTGATCCTGATGTGGCCTCTGTCTCAGCCCCTACATGCGTAGCACACTATGCGAAAGATTTAGGCACTAGGTTGGTAAAGGACAAATTCACTAAGCATGGTGTTCGTCCATTTTCTATTAGAGAATATGCAAGACTTCAAGGATTTCCAGATGACTTTATATTTCAAAATAAAAGAAGTTCCTATAAGTTAATAGGGAATGCCGTTCCAGTTCCAATGGGTGAATGGGTAGGCAAGCAAGCTATGAGATATTTTAATTAATACTTTCCACTACATAACCTTCTGGTATAACTCCTCTTACATTACTAAAGCTACAGGGCACGCCGGTGTACATCAAATTGCCATCTTAGACACCAAGCTTGATTAACCTTTACGCTTAATTAAATATTAATTTCCAGTATTACATTAGCTTACACAGCTTTTATCAACTATGAAAAACCCTTAAGCTGATGGCTAAATTTTTTACTACCCGTGGATTATCTCACAATTTAGAGGAGGTAATTAAGAATGCGGATTTATGGATTATGTTGGTAACACCTTATCTCCAATTTTCGCAAACCATTTATGAACGACTACAACACGCCAAGAAGAGAGGAGTCTCGATCACTTTTATTTATGGAAAAGCAAGTCTTAACCCAAAGGAATTTAAGTTATTGCAAGAACTAAA
>JANPPB010000829.1:0-3265 GCA_031428295.1 Segetibacter sp.
TTTTACCAATCAATGTTGAGCAGGTTTACCTGGACGAAGCCGGTAAAAAGAAGACAAAAAAATATGTGGTAGATACGGACGAAGGACCCCGGGCTGATACCAGCATTGAAGCACTTGCCAAATTAAAACCTGCTTTTGCAGCGGGTGGAGTAATAACAGCAGGTAACTCCTCGCAAACCAGCGATGGGGCAAGTTTTGTTTTGGTAATGAGTGAAAGGATGGTGAACGAATTGGGGCTAAAACCCATTGGTCGCCTGGTAGCTTGTGTTAGTGCCGGGGTGCATCCCCGTATTATGGGTATTGGCCCCGTGGCTGCAGTGCCTAAAGTTTTAAAGCAAGTCGGCATGAACCAGTCGGATATAGATTTGGTTGAATTAAATGAAGCCTTCGCTTCCCAGGCATTGGCCGTTATAAGAAAATTAGAATTGAACCCCGACCTGGTGAATATAAATGGCGGAGCAATAGCCCTTGGGCATCCCCTGGGATGTACCGGTAGTAAACTGACGGTTCAGATATTGAGTGATTTAAAACGACTGAATAAGAAGTATGGAATGGTTACGGCTTGTGTGGGCGGAGGGCAGGGTATTGCGGGGATAATTGAGCGGATGTAGCCTAACTTTTTTAAATGGCTATCAACTTTTCAACTACTGGTTTAGCAATATGCTTACCAACATTATTACTACTCAGTCCCTCCTCCGTTTTAAAAGTTTGCGTCCAGCGGTTTGCATTACCGAAGTATGGGGAATTTGATGACGTCCTGCACAGCGGTAATGCTGATTAGAAAATTGATTTAGGAATTGCCGAAAAACATCTTAGAAAGAGTCAATCTCAAACCAAAGCTGATAGAGAACTACAGCCGACGATTATTGTCCAGTCCCGTGTTTAGTTGATGCAATAATGGCAGAAGTAATATGGATTGAAATTCTTTCATTAGACAATCCAAATAGTTGAAACCATATGCAATTTTGAAAAATATTAATCAAGTGGTTAAGTTGATTTACCACATAATTGCAGAGAATCATTAGGTCATTAAGACTAACCGTACATTTATTCGACACAATCGGCTATATCTCTTTTCCCGGTTTAAATTTTGGTGCTTTTTTATTTGCCGATTTAGCTGCTGCTTTTTTGGGAGCTGTCTTTTTTGCCGTTGTTTTTTTTGAAGTTGCCATAAGAAATAATTTTTTTTAAACTTTTAGATTAAAGGTTCTCTTATTAAATTCTACACCTGTTCTGGTTTTTACATTGGATAAATAGTGAAGTGGATCTACCAAAATTCCTGTTTCGAAATAGGTAGTATTTCAATTAGTGCAACGTGCAGAGTTTTATATCCGATAAATTCCCCCGCTTGTTTAAATATTCCGCAGGGCACTTAAATTGAAAAGAAAAAGAAGGACCCCGAAAAAGTCGGGGCAAGTTGTCTATGGTAAATTTTAAACCAGTTCCAAATCGATTTTTCCCTTTTCATTTGTGCAATTATCTATAGCACTTAAAAACTTGCCTAAGTTTAAAATCATTTTTAGGGACAGTTTGCAGACCTACTTTTCATTTAGCATTTAAGTACGCTTCGCAAGTCTTAAACAAGCAACAGGAACACTTACGCCAGCGGGGATATTTTCAATTAAACCCAAAGAAAATCGTCAATCTTCTTATGCAGATTTGTTCCTTAATATCAGATTGTTCGCTATGTCGTGGTTCCTTGATTGTGCCACATGTAAAATGATATGCTAAGAATAAGTGTCAATATGATTACGATGGCGTAATCTTTTGCTTTTGAAAACTGTCCTTTTTTGTAGTTAGTTCTAAATCTAAGGGCAGCAAAAGGTGTCAGTATAATAAAACCTGATAAAAGCCACAGCGTTTTAGCTAAAGGTGTATTCCCTAATTTGTCAGCCGATGCACCTGCTCCAAACATCAACATAAAATTCAAAGGAAACAGAAGGAACATTATTACATATGTCAGCGCACCAAAAGCAATTGTCAACAGAATTAAATGCAAAAAATTGGTGTCTGATTTAAAGATTTCTTTCATTATTAGAGTGTGTCCAAAAGTGGCGTATAATGTTGACGGCTTTGTGTTGTGGCGATAATTATTAAACGTCCCGCCGCAAAACGAAGCCGATTAAAGATATAGATTTCATCGTTTGTTCTGTTGTTGAATTTATAATTTCCCGCAGGCGCA
This sequence comes from Segetibacter sp., assembly GCA_031428295.1. Classification (GTDB taxonomy): domain Bacteria; phylum Bacteroidota; class Bacteroidia; order Chitinophagales; family Chitinophagaceae; genus Segetibacter. Next base: position 2,183 of record JANPPB010000829.1, read on the forward strand.
AAAGATGAATTGAGAACTGTCGAAGCCTTATTGTCAAACGAGTTGTAAGTATTGCTTTTCGAGTGTCACATTAAAATGAATATCTGCTTTCAAAGCCTTGAAAACTTTTAATACTGTGTCAATTGTCGCACTGTTAGCACTGCTTTCTAATTTTGAGATTTGTGCTTTTTGTACACCAACAAGTTTGCCTAATTGTTCTTGTGTCAGTTTACGTTGTTGTCTTGCAGTTTTAATCATTCGTCCTAAAACGTCCATACGAAGTTCGTATTCATACTGGTCTCTGTCTTTTGTACCGTTTTTGCCGATGTATTTATCTTTCATTTCGGCAAGCGAGTATGATTTCATTGCTGTCTTTGCCATAATGTTATTTTTTAAGTTTGCTTTCAAAATATTTTTTCCTAATGTTAATCGCTCTTTCTATTTCGTTTGCAGGCACCTTGTCCACCTTTTTAATAAACCCGTGTGTTGCAAAAACTAATGTTTCGGTTTCATTGTCTTTGTCCCAAAATGCAAGTAACCTAATTTGTACACCGCCGAATTTGGTTCTAAATTCCCAAATGTCCTTTTGAAGCTTCTTGAAGAGTTTTGGGTCATTACTTTGTTCAGCAAGGTCAATGTTATAAAACACTTTTCTTGCAGCCTTGCGGTCAAGTCCCGCAATGAAATTATCAGCTTCTTCTAAAAATCGTATCTGAAAATATTGCAATTGAAAACGTTTTTGCAAAGATAAAAATTGTTTCCATAATTAGAAACATTGATTTTATCGTTTATAAAACGGAGGCTGAAAAAGTGTGCAACGTCCGCCCGGCTGGCCATCCGGTCGGGCAACAATTTTCACTAAAGTAACTACAGCCGGGTCCATTAAAAAACTTTTCTGAGAACCAGCAATTGTTTGGTTTCGTTTCCCAACATTAGCCGGCATAAGAATGGGTACCGATGCTAATGTCAAGCATTAATATTTAATGCACCCATTAAACATTGCTTCTTTTTTCAAGTCTTCTTTTGTCCTAACTTACCCACTGCGTTTTCATATTTAAAAGCTATATAATGGACAGGAGAAATTTTCTCGCTGCTTATAAAAAA
>JANPPB010000830.1:0-5098 GCA_031428295.1 Segetibacter sp.
AAGGCTATATCTGTTAATTAGCATGAATAAAAGTATTTTACAATAAACAAATGTAACGCCTGCCTGCCCTGACACTTGCCAATGTATCATTAAAACACAGCGCAATAATTGTTAAGGCTTTACAAAATAATCTTATTTCAAGCCCCATAACCTAACCTGCTAAAATAATTGTGAGCCGGTGCAGTACATATTGCACGACTGATGTTAACACTGATTAAGTTTTAGGGATGTTGAAATCGGTTTTAATTTGAAGACTTTTATAATGTGAGTATTATGAGTTTTGTTAGCGCAGTGTTCCATTTCATTTGTTTTGAAAAGCGTTTGCACAATTTTGGTATCTTTCTACATACCCTAACCAACCTTTGTTATGACCACCATAGCGTATATCATTATCATTTACCTGGTGGTTTTGCTTTTGATTGTATTGGTACAGGATAAACTTATTTTTAAGCCTGAAAAGCTGTCGGCTGATTTTACCTACAAATACGATTCACCGTTTAACGAATTGTATTTTGATGTTTCGCCCGGGGTGCGAATTAATGGTTTGCACTTTCATGTTAAAGAACCAAAAGGCCTCATCCTGTATTTGCATGGCAATACCCGAAGCATAAAAGGCTGGGCAAAATATGCACGTGACTTTTATCGCTACCAATATGATGTTGTGTTGGTTGATTACCGCGGGTTTGGCAAGAGTACCGGCAAAAGAAGTGAAAAGGATATGTTGGGAGACATTCAATTTGTTTACGAGAGTCTGTTAAAAGACTATACCGAGGATCATTTGATTGTATATGGTCGCAGCCTGGGTAGTGGTTTTGCCACTAAAATTGCCAGCGAAAACAATCCACGATACCTGATCCTCGACTCGCCATACTATAGTTTTTTAAAAGTAGCAGAACGCTTTTTGCCCATCTTTCCAAACCGGTGGATCATCAGGTTTCAATTGCGAACAGACATTTGGATCAGAACGGTCAATTGCCATACCTACATTATTCATGGAACCAAAGACTGGCTGATACCCATTAAACAAAGCGAGGCTTTGCAACGCATTAATCCACACAAAATAACCCTCATTCGCATACACGGAGGTTTCCATAACAACCTGCCATCTTTTCCCGAATACCACAATTTTATTAGGGATATTTTACAGTACTGAGTTGGCGCAACAATAATGCTTTGTATATTTTTGCAAAATGGAAGTGTTGGAAATGAAGGCAAAAAAAGTGGCTGTTGCAAAAAAGCACTTGTACCGCTGGTTTAAAATTGTACTGCTGGTATATGGCCTGGTGGGTATTGCTATTTTTTACGCACAGGATTTTTTAATTCTGCATCCTACCGTACAAAACAAAGATTACGTTTACCAATTTAGCCAGCCTTTTAAAGAAGTAAATATTGCCTGCGATGCATCTACCAACATAAATATTGTTCAATTTACACAGCCTCATGCGGCACCCAAAGGGGTAGTACTGTACTTTCATGGCAACAAAGGAAATATTCAGCGATATGCCCGGTTTGTACCCCGTTTTACCAATAATGGCTACGAAGTTTGGATGATTGATTACCCGGGCTATGGCAAAAGCACAGGAGCATTTTCCGAAGACCGTGTGTACGATTGGTCGCTGGTAATGTATAACCTTGCCCGCAAACGTTTTAGTACGGACAGCATTATTATTTATGGAAAATCTTTGGGTACAGGCATGGCATCGCAACTGGCAAGTATTCGCGACAGCAAGTCCTTAATTTTAGAAACCCCGTATTATAGCTTTACCTCCCTGGCCGATACGTGGGCCTGGATGTACCCATTATCCAAAATGCTGCACTATAAATTTCCCAGTAACGAATACCTGAAAAAAGTAACTGCGCCGGTTACCATATTTCATGGCACCAAAGACGAGTTGATACCTTATGATAATGCCGTACGGTTAAAAGAGGTATTGAAAAAGAAAGATCATTTTATAACCATTGAGGGCGGTGACCATCGAAATCTGAACCAGTTTTCGTCGATGCAAAACGAGCTGGATTCTTTGTTGCAGTAAAATGTAAGCTTTACTTTTAATAAAAATTATAAATGCAGACTGTTCCAAAAGATATTAGCAATTTATCTGTTGAAGAAAAAGCAAACCTTTTTTTAGCGCTTAAAAGTGACATCGCAGTAAAACAATATTTGTACGATGAAATCTCTCATAAAATTTTGAAAGAAGAAATTGCACGAAGGGATGATGCGTTTAAAAATGGTAACCTTTATCTTACCTCTATTGATGACCTCCAAACCCGTTTAAAAATCAGGCGGGATGGTTTATAATGTATTTAAGTACAATATTGTTGATGACGAAATTGAAGCAGTTATTGCTTATTATGAAAGCATCTCCATTAACCTGGGAACCAGGGCTGAAAACGAAATGTTATCCTCTCTCCTTCACCTAAAAAATCATGCTCATAATTATATGCTGCTCTCCGATAATATACATCGAAGAATTCCGGTGAAGTCATTTCCATATATGTTTGTTTATTCAATAGAAGATGAAAAAGTTATTGTAAAGATGTTATTTCCACAAAAGGATGATCCAGCAAAACTTTGGGAGCGATTAATTAGCTAATTAAACCACTTTAAACGCAACAAAATAATAGTTGTTGGCAGCGGCAACCAGTTTGGCTATTATTCGCGACAGCAAGTCTTTAATTTTAGAAACGCCATATTATAGTTTTACCTCTTTGGCTGATACGTGGGCCTGGATGTACCATTATCCAAAATGCTGCACTAAAATTTCCCAGTAACGAATACCTGAGAAAAGTAACTGCGCCAGTTACTATATTTCATGGCACTAAAGACGAGTTGATACCTTATGATAATGCCGTACGGCTAAAAGAGGTGTTAAAAGAGAAGGATCATTTTATAACAATCGAGGGCGGTGACCATCGAAATCTGAACCAGTTTTCTTCAATGCAAAACGAGCTGGATTCTTTGTTGCAGTAAAATGTAAGCTTTAACTAAAACGAAATTTACGATGCATTTGTACCTGAATGTTATTCTACCAACTGAATAGTTGTGCGTAACCTTTTTGTCCGCTTACTGTTTGTCAAAACATAGTAATTTTAATATATGAAAATTGAACTTCAATATTTAAATGACATAAATGGGAACACACAAGCTGTTCAGTTGCCGCTGACTGAATGGGAAAGGGTACTTAATAAGCTTAGGAAATATGAACAAGCTTTAAAACTAAAATCCGACCTAAAAGAAGCGTTTGAGCAAGTCGCTATCCTAAAACAATCAAAAGGATACAAGCAGACACTAAATGAATTTCTGAATGAACTTTAGTGTTATACCCAGCGACAAGTTTAAAAGAGAAGCTAAGCGACTTGTCAAAAAATTTCCCTCTCTTAAAACAGATCTTGCAGAATTGAACCTTACTCTTGCAAATGAACCTGAGACAGGCACACCTTTAGGTAATGACACTTACAAAATCCGACTTGCTATTAAGAGTAAAGGCAAAGGAAAAAGTGGGGGTGCACGTGTTGTCACTTATGTAGTAACCAATAACAAAGAGATTTACTTGCTGACCATTTATGATAAGTCAGACTTTAATAGTGTTGACGATAAAACGCTAAAGACTATTATTGAAACCTTAAACTCGAAGAATAAACAATGAACTTTTCCATGTTTAATCGACTAACGTTTCCTCTTACTTATACCACCTTAAACGCAACAAAATAATAGTTGTTGGCAGCAGCTACCAGCTTTAGGTTTACATAGTGTGAAGTAATAAAATCCTGGTATGCTTTAAACTCATGGGTGGGTACCACAAACTCATCAAAAAAGATGATGTCGTCTTTTTTTAGATATGGTGCCAGTGATGATAGGGCATATAAGGTTGCCGAAAACAGGTCTGCATCCAGCATAATCACATTGCGGCGGCTATTATCAAACTGCTTTACAAAGTTGGGTAAGGTTTGCTGAAATAAGCCCTTATAAAAAGTTGCCCGGTCATCATTTACCACCGGTATCTGATTTTCGTTGCTAAACGATCCCTTCTTAAACGGGCCCCAATCTTCGGGCAAACCATCAAAAGTATCAAAGCCAAAAAACCTGCTTTCTACATCTGTATTTTGTTTCATCCACCATTTAAACGAATGCCCTGCTGCCACACCAAATTCAATATAATTTATGGGCTTGCGAAGTGCTTCCTGGTTGATAACCCACTCGTACATGCCATCCCTTTTGCTGTAATCCCACTTGCTTAAAAAATCGTTGTAGGCAACCTTCTTGTTTTCGCTGGCCCATTTTGAAAAACGGGTTAAATAAACCAGGTTTAAAAAAATACCGGTAAAAGGTTGAAAAATATAATGCAACCGCAATTTGATAAACCACGATTTGATTAGCCGGATAAAAAACAACTTCATGCCGCAAAGAAAAGGAAAGAGTGGAGAATATGAGTTGGGAGTTATGAGTTAAGAGTTATGAGTTATGAGTTGGGAGTTAAGAGTTGGGAGTTAAGAGTTAAGAGTTATGAGTTAAGAGTTATGAGTTATGAGTTATGAATTATGAGTTATGAGTTGGGAGTTATGAGTTGGGAGTTAAGAAAGTGAACCGTGAAAGGGGAAAGGTGAAAGAGGAAAAGTGATAAGTTGTAAGTGATTCATTCAAAATTTAAAATTCAACATTTAACATTCTTACTTCTTCATTCTTAATTCTTCATTCTTCATTCATAATTCATAATTCTTAACTCATAATTCTTAACTCTCTTCCCTACACCATACCTGCTAATTCAAGGCTTCTCTTTTTTAAGTTGATGATGTCCAGGTTTTCAATTATTGGGTCTGGCGTTAATATCAGGGTGGTGTTGTTTTCTTTCCACCAACTGTTATTAACCAACTCATTAAAGTGAATGACCCCGACAAGATATTTACGTTCAGCTCCTGCATGCCACTCTTCAATCCACTGTAGTTTTTCGCGGGGTACATATTTCCAGTCTTCAAAACTCAGGTAAACCCTTACGTAAAAATCGTTGGTCAGCTCGTGGGGTACATGATGATACAATTTTTTATACTCGTAACGATAGTCGTACCGTAGGGCAGACAGATCGCTTAAGATAGCCGATGC
>JANPPB010000831.1:0-3984 GCA_031428295.1 Segetibacter sp.
GTTTATTGCCGGCCTCTTTAATTTTAAATTTAGTATTAAGTGAAACTGATAGAAGTTTCAAATGATTATTGGTCGTACACATTACAAAATGGCTGCTATCGGCACACGTTAAGAGACAATGTTACTAAGCCTCGTACTCCAGCACCGGACGCAGCCATCTTTCCGCTTCATCCAGCGTCATAGCCTTTCTGTTAGCATAATCTACCACTGGTCTTTTTCAATTTTACCGATACCAAAATACTTGCTTTGCGGATGGGCAAAATACCAGCCACAAACCGAAGATGCGGGCTACATTGCCAGGCAGCTTTCGGTTATAGGTAGCATGATACTTAATTGTACCGAAGAAGTTTTTGGTACGACTTACTGGTAAACTTGTTTCAGCGTAAAGGAAACCTCAAGTTTTTCAAGATGGACAATATCATTGGGCTTAGTATATTTAATCGCTTGCCATCCTCCAATATCTGATTTTGCGTAAACAGTAAGTAAAAGTGTTTCTGGTTCTACAATCAAATAATATAGCAGAGAGGGAATTTTGGTGTAATCGATAAATTTATCAACGTAGTCGTTAACCTGCGAGCTTTCTGAAACCACTTCAACTATTAACTCCGGTTCATTTTTTATGTATTTGTTATTTTCGTCTTTGGGTTCCTTTGTAACAAATACGTCCGGGTAGTAATACTTATACTCTCCAAAAATTTTCAATTTAACGTCATGCGAGTAAATAAAATATCCCATAGTTTTTAGCATCATCGAGAAAAGGATATAAAGATTACCTGCGATTTCATTATTGATATCTTGTTCTCCTGGCATTTCAAAAAGTTGACCATTGATGAATTCGGAACGAAATGAAGCAGACCACTCATGTTGAATGTATTCCTGAACTGAATATATTTTATCGGATGAAACCTGCCTCATTAAAATCTGTTTACTCAAATATACTTAAATTTTTACCTGCCTTACGCATCATACTCCAGTACCGGACGCAACCATCTTTCCACTTCCCCCAGCGTCATAGCCTTTCTGTTGGCGTAATCAACTACCTGGTCTTTTTCAATTTTACCTACACCAAAATACTTGCTTTGCGGATGGGCGAAATACCAGCCACAAACCGAGGCTGCGGGGTACATTGCCAGGCTTTCAGTTAGCTGAACACCGGTTGCATTGGTAGCATCCAACAGGTTAAACAGCTTATATTTTTCAGTATGATCAGGGCAAGCCGGATAACCCGGTGCCGGTCTTATGCCCATATATCTTTCCTGTATCAGTTCTTCATTAGTCAGGTGTTCATCGCTTATATAACCCCAATATTCTGTCCTTGTTTTTTTGTGAAGTAGTTCAGTAAATGCCTCAGCCAAACGATCGGCCAGTGCCTGTAGGATTATCTTATTATAATCATCGTGTTGTTCTTCAAACTTTTTAATGTGTGATTCGATGCCTGATATACTAACGGAAAAAGCACCGAGGTAATCGGTATCTCCGGCCCCCCTGCCCCCTGAAGGGGGGTTCTGCGTGATTTGGCCTACATAGTCACTATGTGGCCTGCTTTCTGTCCTTCCTCCTTCGGGGGGCGGGGGGGCAGGCATTATAAAATCTGCCAGGCTTATGTTTGGCTGCCCCTCCACTTTCTTTATCTGCTGACGTAAACATTCTAAACGTACAGGCTCTCTCCACGCAGTACTTTCTTCACTCCCCCCTTCGGGGGGCAGGGGGGCTACAATTATCGTATCCTTTCCATCAGAATTGGCCGGCCAAAAACCTATAACAGCTTTTGCCGTTAACCACTTTTCAGCTACAATTTTATTGAGCAATACCCTGGCATCGTTGTACAATTTGGTAGCCTCTGCACCAATAATGGTATCACTCAAAATCTGGGGAAACTTGCCATGCATTTCCCAGGCGATAAAGAAGGGTTGCCAGTCAATGAATTCAGCTATTTCAGCAAGGTCATACCCGTTAAAAATTTTGGTGCCTGTAAAAGTTGGTGTAACAGGCGTAAAATTGCTCCAGTCGATTTTGGTTTTATTTTCCTGTGCCTTTGCAAAAGGCAGGTAGGTTTTAGCCGACTTTTTGTTGCCAAAGTCCTGTTTCAGTTTCAGGTATTCCTGTTTCAATCCTTGCAAAAATTCGGGCTTGCTTTCTTTGTTCAGCAGGCTTCCGGCAACGGTTACGCTACGGCTTGCATCCAGCACATGCACCACTCCCAGTTCGTATTCAGGCGCTATTCGTACGGCTGTATGCATACGACTTGTGGTTGCGCCACCTATCAGCAGGGGTATATTAAAGTTGCGGCGTTTCATTTCGTGGGCAATATGTACCATCTCATCTAGTGATGGAGTAATGAGTCCACTTAACCCTATAATATCTACGTTTTCTTTTTTGGCCGTATCCAAAATTTTATCTGCTGATACCATTACTCCAAGGTCAATAATATCATAACCGTTGCAGCCTAAAACCACTCCAACAATGTTCTTTCCAATGTCGTGAACATCGCCTTTTACGGTAGCTAATAAAATTTTTGCAGCGCCTGCACCTTCTTCGTTTACGGTACCTGCAGCCAGGTGTGCCAGCCGACGCTCTTCTTTTTCTGCTTCAATGTAAGGAGTTAAAATAGCCACTGATTTTTTCATAACCCGTGCGCTTTTTACAACCTGCGGCAGAAACATTTTTCCTGAACCAAACAAGTCGCCTACTATATTCATTCCATCCATAAGCGGACCTTCAATTACATCCAAAGGTCTCGCATACTTTTGGCGGGCCTCTTCTGTATCTATATCTACATAATCAGTTATCCCATTTACCAGCGAATGGGCCAGGCGTTTTTCTACCGGATCGTTGCGCCAGGCTTCGTTCTTCTCTATTACTTTCCCTTTTGCTTTTACCGTTTCGGCATAGGTAATTAAAGCCTCAGTTGCCTCGTTGTTATCATTATTCCTGTTCAGAATAACGTCTTCGAGCATGGTTCTCAGGGTTGGCTCAATTTCGCTATACACCTGCAATTGCCCGGCGTTTACAATGCCCATGTCCATGCCCGCATTAATGGCATAATAAAGAAATACTGCATGAAATGCTTCGCGTACATGCTCATTTCCACGGAACGAAAACGACACGTTGCTTACCCCGCCGCTCACTTTAGTAAGGGGCATTAGTTGTTTAATCTCACGGGTAGCCTCAATAAAATCGACCGCATAATTGTTATGCTCTTCTATACCGGTTGCTATGGCAAAAATATTTGGGTCAAAGATGATATCCTGCGGATCGTATCCAACCTGTTCGGTTAAGATTTTATATGCCCTGTGGCATATCTCTACTTTCCGGTCTTTGGTATCGGCCTGGCCTTTTTCATCAAAAGCCATAACGATTACCGATGCTCCAAAGCTTTTACAAATAAAGGCCTGCTCAATAAACTTCTCCTCACCTTCTTTCATGCTGATGGAGTTAACTATGCACTTACCCTGCACACACTTTAATCCCGCTTCTATAATCGAAAACTTGGAGCTGTCGATCATAATAGGAATTCTGGCTATATCGGGCTCGGCTTGTACCAGGTTTAAAAAGGTGGTCATGGCTACTACGCCGTCCAGCAAGGCATCGTCCATGTTAACATCCAATACCTGGGCACCACTTTCTACTTGTTGGCGGGCAACGGAAAGCGCTTCTTCGTATTTGTTGTCGCGGATAAGCCGTGCAAACTTTTTGGAACCTGTTACGTTTGTGCGTTCACCTACATTTACGAAGTTTGTTTCGGATCTTACAACTAAAGGTTCTAATCCTGAGAGGCGGAGGTATGGTTTGATAGTTATTGTTTCCATTGTTTTTGTTTGAACCACAGAGCCACAGCGGCACGGAGGGACACAGAGTTTAGAGCACAAATCTTTTAAAACCATCTTTCATTAAAGGGACATGAAAGTTGATTATGTAGCCAATTCGTTTGTTGGTTAATTTTAAATAGCTGAGTAATTGCGCCTCCCAAACAGGATGATAATT
>JANPPB010000832.1:0-3047 GCA_031428295.1 Segetibacter sp.
GGCTTGCCGGTTCAGCAGGAAAATGTTCTATAGAAAAATACGCTGTAAAATCTGAAACCAGTTGTGTAAACGAATGCATAAATGTTTTGACTGCTTAAAAACAAAAATATTGATTAAGCCTTTACAATAAATAATTTAGGATGGAAAGCTATACACAGTTAGCATGCTAAGTACGCCTGCAAATCACCAATCTTATTAGTGTTTGCCCTTCTTTCTTTTGCTGTCCCTGCCTTTGTGTTTGTGCTCCGGTTTTTTTTCAACTGCAGGTTCGTTTTCCTGGCCGGGTTTAATTACCCACTCAAAATCGAGTTGGCGCTTGGTAAGATTGGCCGCTATAACTTTAATCAACACCTTATCGCCCATGCCAAATTTTCGGCCGCTGCGTCTGCCAACAAGGGCATAATCACTTTCTATCAAACTAAAATCATCAAAGTCCAGCAGGCTGGTAACGGTTACCAACCCCTCACATTTATGCTCTATGGTTTCAACCCAAAAACCAAAACCTGCCACACCGCTTACCACGCCTTCAAATTCTTCACCCAAATGATCCTGCAGGTATTCCACCTGTTTGTATTTATTGGCGGCACGTTCCGCATCCATTGCACTCCGCTCCTGCTCGCTGCTGTGTTTACTTTTCTCCTCCATTTTTTTGTCGATCTCGGGTTTGCCATCCAGGCAACTTTGCAACACGCGGTGTACCAAAATATCGGGGTAGCGCCTAATGGGCGAAGTAAAGTGGCAATAGTGCTCAAACCCCAAACCATAATGCCCAACATTTTCGATTGAGTACACTGCCTTGGCCATTGTTCGTATGCCCAGTTGCTCCAATACATGTTGTTCGGGCTTGCCCTTTGCGTCTTCAAGCATGGAGTTGAAACTGTACGCAATTTGCTCCGGCGAAGAGATGTTAAACTTGTGACCATGCTTAGCAGCAAAAGCAATGAAAGGTGTCAACTTTTTTTCATCGGGGGTATCATGTATTCTATAAGGAAACGGCACTCCCTTTCCCTTCACTTTTATTTTTGATACATATTCTGCAACCGTTCTGTTTGCAAGCAACATGAACTCTTCAATCAATTGGTGCGATTCTTTGCTTTCTTTAACTACAATACCAATTGGCTTACCTTTTTCATCCAGCTTAAACCGAACTTCGGTTGATGAAAAGTTAATGGCACCCTTTGCAAATCTATCGGCCCTAAACCTACGGGCAATATGGTTTAGTAACAGTATCTCTTCGTTATACATGCCCTCCTTTGTTTCTATAATTTGCTGCACATCTTCATAGGTAAAACGATGGTTGCTATGAATGACCGTACGCCCAATCCATTGCTTTTTAATGTGGCCTTTGGCATCCATTTCAAAAATGGCGGAGAAGGTAAGTTTGTCTTCATTAGGACGTAGCGAACACAACTCGTTGGAGATACGTTCGGGCAACATAGGGTTTACCCTGTCGGGAAGATATACAGAAGTGGCACGCTGGTATGAATCTTCATCTAAAATTGATCCGGGCTCAACATAATGACTCACATCAGCTATGTGTACGCCTATCTCGTACTGATCGTTCATTAGCTTTTTAATGGAAATGGCATCATCAAAATCCCGTGCATCTACCGGGTCAATGGTAAACGTAAGTATATCCCGGCAATCACGCCTCTTGCTTATTTCACTCTCAGGAATAATATCACTCAGCCTTGCAGCTTCTTCCAAAACCTCGTCGGCAAATGTTAGCGGAAAGCCATTCTCAGCAAGAATTGCTTTCATGGCAATATCACTTTCCTGCCCGGCAAGTATTACCTGCACCACCTCCCCTTCTGGTTTTTTGTTGGAGTTCTCCCATTTGGTAATGCGGGCAATTACACGGTCTTTATCGTTGGCGCCATTCAGTTTATCAATAGGGATAAACAAATCGGGCATTGGCTTATCGGTATCTGCAATAAAGAATGCAAAGTTTGCACTCAACTGTATGTGACCGATAAACTGGCTTTGTTTGCGGCTAATCACTTCCACTATTTTGCCTTCCTTTTTGCCGTTTTTAAAGCCTTCTCTGGTAATTTTTACCCGAACGCTATCGCCGTTTAAAGCTGTATTAAAGTCATTGGGCCTTACCAATACATCACCCGACCCATCAGCAATAACCACATACCCAATACCGCTGCGGGTTATATCCAATGTGCCTTTTTCAAACGATGCATGCTCGTCTCCCGATTTTTCTTTGTGTCCCTTATGTTGCTTCTTGCCCATGGTTTTTATTTTTTTATAGAAAAATTTTCAATGAAATTTACTACACCTGCTTCAAATACCTGCCCTTCTTCAAACAAAAAAGAATGCTCCACCGGTAAAACATACAAAGGCAGGTCTGTTAATTCTGCCTCAAATTTCATTAATCGTACTGCATCTTTCTCGGTGGTGATGATCATTTTATGTTCGGCAGCAATTTCTGTAAACTTTTTGGTGATGTCTTGTAAATCGTCGATGGTAAATATGTGATGATCGCTATAAAGCTGATCGTAATAAGTATGCGAGTGCTCCAACAGAAAATTTTTTAAAGGTTTGGGATCGGCTATACCACAAACTAATAAAATCTCATCGTCTGTATTGACCGGTCTTTTTTCCCCGGTAATTATTTGGTAAGGAAGTCCATAAACCGTTGTACAAAAAAATATTTTTTGTTGGGATAAGGGAGCAATTTCTTTCGTCACACTTTTCTTTTCATCTTCAGTTAGGGTTGCCGGGCACTTGGTAACTACAATAATTTCGGCTCGCTTATAAGAAGAGCGCTGGTCTCTCAAATCGCCTGTCGGCAAAAAAAAATCACGGGTAAAAAGGTTGTTGTAATCGGTAAGTAGAATATTTAAACCGGCTGTAATGCTGCGGTGTTGAAAAGCATCGTCGAGCACAATAACCTGCGTGTCGGGTTTATCGTGTAACAACTGTGGTACGGCTTCCAGGCGGGCCTCTCCAACAGCTACCGCTACGTCCGGAAATTTGGTATAAAACTGCATGGGCTCATCTCCAATTTCAAGGGCAGTGGTGCTGGCTCCTGCCAA
>JANPPB010000833.1:0-5314 GCA_031428295.1 Segetibacter sp.
GTTTTTAGCAAACGATATTGCTATGAGATCACTCTTAAAAAATGGTCAATTTTCATTTAATGCTCCCGAAGGTGTTGCCAATCCATATGAGACAATAAACGAATTGTTATTAAAATATACAGGGCGGGGGATAGGACGAACCTCTTCAGGTAAAATCAGGCTGGTTACACGGCTTATATACTTAGGATTCGATTTGCAAAATTCAGCAAACCATCCCCAATGTTTTAGTGCGAAATACTTCCTGAACAAACTGCAGGAAATTGGAAAACACTAACTATTGAATGCCGGCTTCAATTACTACTTCTTTAAATCCCCCCGTTTCCAGGCCTTGATAAATTCGCTCCAGGCCATGGGATTTAGGATATTCATTGGAGGGGTTTGACCGGCATAATAATATTTTTGGGCAGTTGTCTTAGGTTGTAGCTGCTGGCTTCCCTTCCGTCGGCTGGCAGGGTACTCATTAAAATTCTTCGCTTGGCTTCTTCGGTATTTTGACGGGCAATTTCATATTTATCATCAGGCATGCGGGTATTAAGAAAATCTCTTTCAAATTGTTGTCGCTATCGGCGTGACCTTAAAATGGTTACCGGCAGGTAAGCGGTGTCGCTAACCATTAACTGGATAACACTGTATTAATTGCTCTCCGGCTTTTTAGGAATTTCAATTGTTTTAGCTTTAAAACTAATGCTGGTAAATTCAACTTTATCACCTTTTAGAACTACTATCGAAAACACACCCTGGTCCTTGGTCATGGTGCCGCGGCTGGTACCTTTTACAACTACACTTAATGCTGGTATGGCCTGCAGACTGTTGGCCGTCATAACCACACCATATAATTGAACAATGCTGTCTTGCCCCCTTTCGAATTGGGCAAACATTTTAAGAGGAAAACTTAGCGCCAGTAAAAGTGCGTATCGTAAAAGTTTATGCATGAATTTTTGTTGTGTTATAGCCAATCGTTATTTAAGGTTTTATAGCCTTGTTTATTTTATTTATGATGGAGAAGTTGATCCCGGCTTTATAAAGTCTTTCTTAACGACCTTCATCAGGCTGCCATGGTGTAACTACCCGCTATTTTTTTAGTATTGAATCGAACGTACAAGAGTGTGAGAGGACAGGTAGCCAATTAATGGCCACCTTCCTACTCGATTTATTTTATCTCGGGCAACAATGATTCTGAGTCCTTAAAAGTTTGACCTTATTTGATTGTGTCTTTACTTATATTATTTTCAATCAATGATTCAAGCCCAAACCATACCTGAAGTAATTGCACAACTGGATAAAATTATTGATTTGAGTATACAACGTAACAGTCGCATGGGTTATTTTGCATCGCTGTACCGGCACATGACTATCGCAATTAAAAACGAAATAGATAACAAGAAATTTGTAGATGGAAGTAGAATGGAGCTGCTTGATGTAAACTTTGCAAACAGATACTTGCAGGCATGGGATGCATATTCTACCCAAAAAAAATGCAGCAATGCCTGGTGCGCTGCCTTTGATGCCAGTAATAGTAGTAGCCTCGTTGTATTGCAACACCTGATACTTGGTATTAACACGCACATTAATCTCGATCTCTGTATAGCTGCAGCTCAAACCTGCCCGGGTGACAAAATTTTTGACCTTCAAGCCGATTTTGAGCGTATCAATAATATCATTGCCTCACTAAGCCAACAGGTGCAGGATAAGCTGGCTAATATTTGGTTCCCTTTACGCTTTCTCAAAAAAATAGCCAACAAACGCGAAGAGGCCGTATTGAACTTTAGTATTAACACCGCCCGAAAAACAAGTTGGGCCAATGCAGTTGCCCTGGCCTCCATTGAAGGAGCAGCCCATAATAATTATTTAACCCGGATAGATAATACTGTAGTTACAATTGCCAACAGAGTTATGAAACCAGGGTTTTTTGTAGCTCTGTTGCTTAAACCGGTTAATTGGATGGAGAGCAAAGATGTAAGAAAGATCATTCAAATTTTGAATGAGTAATGAAACCGCATTCTACAAAACGTCATCCTTACTTTTTTTTGAAGGCGTATTTATAATCCAAAATGTAAAAACAATAGCAGCGTATATCATTAAAATGCCGGTTAATACTGTGGTAACCGAAGACAGTTTACCATTGGTTACGGAACTTACAATTATACCGGCAAGAAAAATTACCATGAGGATGACATGGTTTTTAAAAACGAATAAATATCTTTTCATAAATTTCATTAGTGAGAATGGTCGAAATTACAAAAGTTCCGGTTTTAATTTTCAAAAGTAAAGCAAACACAACAAGCTTACTACAATCATTCCACCTAACTCCTGTGTCAATTTCTAACTAAAAATACCTACGGTTATACAGTATCCAAAACTCCGCTCAACTTAATTTAAGCATTGGTGAAAGCCCTTATCTTAGCGCACTAAATTGTGTAAATGGCAACAATTCTTATTATAGATGACGAAAGGTCGATTAGAAAAACACTGGTTGAAATTTTAGGTTTTGAAGGGTATAAAATTGAAGAAGCAGCAGACGGAGAAGAAGGTTTGAAAAAATTTCAATCGGCAAATTATGATGTGGTGTTGTGCGATATAAAAATGCCAAAGCTGGATGGTATCGAATTTTTAAGCAGAGCAACTTCCATTAATGCTGATGTTCCAATTATAATGATCAGTGGCCATGGCAATATTGAAACTGCTGTTGAAGCGGTGAAGAAAGGAGCATTCGATTATATTTCCAAACCGCCCGACCTTAATCGCCTGCTAATTACCATCCGTAATGCATTGGATAAAACAACGCTGGTTAAAGAAACCAAAAGTTTAAAAAGAAAGGTTTCGAGGGTACAGGAAATGATTGGTGAGAGTGATTCTATTAAAAAGATAAAGGAGACAATCGAAAAGGTGGCGCCTACCGATGCCAGGGTAATGATTACCGGAGAAAACGGAAGTGGTAAAGAATTGGTTGCCCGCTGGCTTCACGAAAAAAGCAGCCGTGCCGATGGTCCCTTGGTTGAAGTTAACTGTGCGGCCATTCCCGGCGAACTGATAGAAAGCGAGTTGTTTGGTCATGAAAAAGGATCTTTTACTTCGGCAATAAAACAACGCATTGGTAAATTTGAGCAGGCCAGCGGAGGTACTTTGTTTTTAGATGAAATAGGTGATATGAGCCTTAGTGCCCAGGCAAAAGTGTTGCGTGCCTTACAGGAGGGAAAAATAACAAGGGTAGGAGGTGACAAAGAAATTGCAATTGATGTTCGGGTGGTTACTGCTACCAATAAAGACTTATTGAAGGAGGTGGAAGACAAAAACTTCCGCCTCGATTTATATCATAGGCTGAGTGTAATTCTCATTCACGTACCATCGTTAAATAATAGAAAAGGCGATATACCCCTGTTGGTTAATAAATTTTTGGAAGACATAGCGGCTGACTATGGTCAGGCCAGAAAAGAAATAGATAAAAAGGCCCTCGAAACTTTAAACAATCACAACTGGACGGGCAACATTCGCGAATTAAGAAATGTTGTTGAGCGCCTAATAATACTATCCGGAAAAACCATTACCGAAGACGATGTAAAAAATTACGTGTAGTTATTCATTAACATACTCGAGCAGGTGGTGCATACTGCATAATGGAATAATGTTTTGTTTTATAATCGTCATTTCCTTAGCAACAGGCCCTGATATTACAATCTTTTTGTTTGGAAACTTGTTTGACAATATGGTAACATAGTCATTAACAGAAATGCCACTAAGATTGATTATTAAATGAAAATGAAGTTCATCGGCACTTTTATTTGTGCAGTACTCCTCAATATCTTCCACAGGTATACTATCACCAAAATAAATTACGGTATGGCCATTTTTCTTTAGCAGGTATTGAATAAAAAGAATAGGTATTTCGTGGTGTTCATTAAGTGGAGTAAACAAAATAATCCGTCTTCCATTTGGCTTCGGTGCAATGGTTAGAGAGTCGATTTCTACCAGCAGTTTGCGGTTGATGATGTTGCTCGAAAAGTGTTCCTGCGCAGGAATAATGTGCTCGGTAACCCATAAAAGTCCAATCTTCTTCTGGTAGGGATACACCACATTCAATATGGCATTTTCTACGGTGTTTTTGCTGAAGCTGGTATTTAAAACAGTTTCGAACTTGTGCTCATCAAAGTCTATGGATGCTTCCATCAATTGCGAAATCAAAAACTCATCTGAGCTAATTGCATTCTCCCGGCTAATAATCTCGTTAATCTCATTATCGGCCATCAAGGCTATATTCGAAATCTTTCTACCCGAATGATATAGATAGGATATACGCAGAATGTGTTTTAAGTCGTCATTATCATAAAACCTGTGATTGCTCACTTTTCTCTTTGGGGTCATAAAGTTGTATCGCTGCTCCCATATTCGTAAAGTATGAGCTTTAATCCCACTCAGATTTTCTATATCCCGGATGGTAAATTGATTCATATGCAGTGAACAATTTTGTGTAACAATTAAAGTTACTCAGTATCAATAGTTGACCTCCATTTAATTTCATCATTCTTTGCAAAACTTTAGTACATAGGAATTTTACCAATAGATTATAATGGTACTTTTGCCCACATCAAAATTTACTTATGGGCTGGATACTTCTACTTATTGGCACAATCGGTTGGCACATTGGAATGTTTGGAATGTTTAAAAAAGCAGGAATTGAACCGTGGAAAGCCCTCATTCCTTTTTACAATACCTGGTGTATAGTTAAGAAAACAAACATCAAAAAATTTTGGTTCTGGATACAACTAATACCTATTGCAGGGCAATTTGTAACCATTTGGATCACTATCATTTTTGTTATGCATTTCGGTCGGTTCTCTTTAATCGATCATACTTTGACCGTGCTTTTCCCCTTCATCTATTTTCCTTACCTGGGGTTCTCTAAAGACGTAAAATATGCCGGCCACGAAGTGGTGAAGCGTTATCAAAAATCCGCTTCGCGTGAATGGGTTGATGCAGGTGTATTTGCGGTAGTGGCTGCAACCATCATTCGCACATTTGTTTTTGAAGCATATACTATACCTACAGAAAGCATGGAGAAGACTTTGTTGGTGAACGATTTTTTGTTCGTTAATAAAATGAGTTATGGGCCTCGTATTCCCCAAACGCCTATCTCGTTTCCTTTTGTTCACAACATTATGCCCTTCTCTGCAACAACGCCATCGTATACAAAACTGGTACAATTGCCATACAAGCGTTTGCCAGGTTTTACCAATGTAAAAAGAAATGATGTTGTTGTTTTCAATTTTCCTGCGGGAGATACTATTATTAACCTGCCCGATTTTGGATCGAAGATGCC
>JANPPB010000834.1:0-3320 GCA_031428295.1 Segetibacter sp.
AGGCGCTTGTTGCAGGTGATGATCACCTTGCTTTTTAAAGAAAAATCTGGCATGACGGATTGCAAACTTAACCTGCATTTATTAAAAACACGACAGGAAATGTATAATGGATACTGAAGTAAAAATTGACAGATTGGATAAAGTTTGGTTAATAGACAGTATTACGATTGGGAATAGAGGTGATTTTGCAAAACCAATCAACATCTTACTCTGACGCAAAGATGCTTCAGTATTATATCGCACGGCAACGGATGAAAAGATCTCTTTCGACCCTTAAAATTTCTTTTTGTTTTAATAAATCGTTGGGTTTACAAAAAAGGCCTTCCAGTTTATCCGAATGTTGTTCCGTTAATCCTTCTAACGAAGCCAAACACGTGTTATGAACATATAATTCTTTTAGGTTGGTGAGCTTTTGCACGGGCTGTATGCCTTTAACCGGGTTCCATTGAACATATAATTGTTCAAGCAAAGTAAGGTCTTCTATACCTTGCAGGCTATTGATAGTATTGTTATACAAAAACAAACTTTTTAGTCTTGTCAAATTTTTTACTTCTCCAATGGTTTTTATTTGATGATTAATTACAACTAGTATTTCCAGGTTCTTTAGTGGTTTAATCCCAGAGAGATCAGTAAGCTCAAAAGACAGGTTAGGGAACGAAGCCCGCGGACCTGCAAACCGAAGTGCTGGAGAGGCAAAAAGAAGAGCCAACTCACCAGGAGCCGGCTCATTATCATGTCTAAAAAATGTTTCAGAAAACGCCCGCTTCCATTGTAACGACAAAGCCTTCCACCAATTAAGGTCTACTTCCATTGTGATAAAGTAAAGATTAATTACGACTTGGAAATATTCCAACCAATGCAATTAAAAAATTAATGGCCAGGTAAGGCGGCATGTTGGTATGTGGCTGGTTGCCCCCTGCAGAAGCTGTACTGCCCGGAGACGAACCCATATTAACAAACGTACCGGTGGTCTTATATTCTTTATCTAAAGCTCCTGTATTGGCAGGATAGGCGCTGGTTGGCACAGAAGTATCGCCGGCCTCCGTAACACCCCTTGGGGTTAAGGTAAAAGTGTGCGTATGGGCAGGCATTTGGGTTGCCAAAAGGGTAACATTTTCGAAGCCCGATATCTCTCCTAATATTTTTTGCGATAGGCCGGCACCGTTGCCTTGTCCTACGGGGAACCTTCCACTAAGATCAGGCAAACCAAAAGTAATTCTGCCATCGCCGCCATAGGTGGTGCCTAAAATAGAAAATAATGCAGTGTTTTGGCTGATTGGCAAAAGCCTGCCATCGCAAAAAGCATAACCCCGGATTTCAAAATTTCCTGCGAACATCGAAATTTCCCCTATGAATGGATCTGAAGGCATGGTAATGAATTTAAACGTTATAATTAAGATTTTTTTTTAGTAAAACCTGGTGGGCAGACAAAGCCGAAATAATGTGAACCTGCTGGTTTTTCAGTACGGAGGTTTTAGCAATAAAATGCCTGCTACCGGAATATGATATTTTACATCTTTCTTTTAAAACCGAAATCGGGTTATGCTCTATCCCTTCCACCTGTAACGCCTCCAAAGCTGCCAGCTCAAAACGGTTTAAACAAAACAATTTGTGGCATGAATTTTTGCTTTCAAAAAAGGTGATGGCCACATCCTCGGGTTTTGTTTTCCCTTCGTTCCAGTATATCCAGGTGGGCTGGGCCAGTATGTTATGTTGGGAAAAAAAAATCGCTTTACCCTTTTGATAATAATGCCCCTGTACAGGCAGCAGATCAAGGCTTTCATTTTGTTGACCGGAAGATGCAGTTACTCCCCCGTTGTTTGTATAGAAATGTAGCCATTGACTTTGCAGATCGGATACAACTGCTAATGAAGAGAGGTGTTTGGTTACAGATGCAAAGGCAGCACTGGCCGAAAGAATAGCCATACTGCCAAGGAAACTCCTGCGGTTTATTTGGCTTTTAGTCATGGGTTATTGCTTGATAAGTTTTTCTATAAATGACTGTTTGCCTTGCTTCAGTTGCAATATATAAATGCCAGGAGCGTAGGCACTCATATCCAATTGATGAATACCCTGCCCGGCCATTTTGCCCATAAGAATCCGTCCGCCCACGTCTACCATAACCAGTTCTGTTTGCCCGGTTGATTCGATCATTAACCTGAACTTTCCATTTGTCAAACTTTGCAGGCTGTAAAAGCCTTTTAAAGAAAAATTAGCCATCACTACTGAAGAGTAAACAGACCGGTTATCTAAATCGACCTGTTGAAGACGATAAAAGTTCTTACCCGACACCGGTAATGCATCTTCAAATTGGTATAGGGATTCTACCGAAGAGTTTCCGCTTCCTTTTACAAAACCGATTGTTGTCCATTGTATACCATCGCGGCTACGCTGCACTTTAAATCCCTTATTATTAAATTCAGATACTGTGCTCCAGTTCAACAAAATGCGTTGGCCCACTTTTTTTGCACCAAAGCCTGACAAAGTGATGGGAAGTATACCCGAACCTACGATAGATAAAGGCGAACTGCCGGGGCAGGCATCCGGTGTTACTTCGGCCCAAGGACAGGCAGTATTGGGCGAACCAGGAGGCTCTGTGCTATTGCAGGCATTTGAAAAATAGGGCTGTCCATCAAAGGCCATCACCCAAACATTGTCCGGTGACCCGATCCAATAAATAGAAACCGCAGTATTGGCAAAACCCCCTACAGTACCCATACCGGTAAATGCCTCTTTACCCTCTACCAATTCACCCAACTTGTTCAGACTTATATTACCACTGATGCATTTACCCGAAACAATAATTGTTTGAGCTACCACAATAGTTCGTACCAATAAAAAAAGAAGAAAAAGGTAGAGAGTTTTCATAAGCAATTCTATTATGGAATTAGGTTATTCTTATGAACCTTGAAAAAACAAGTTATTCATTTCATAAAAAAGAATAGCTACCCACAAAATATCAAAATAAACTCAGTTTACAATTAATTTCGTTCATCTTAATACGATGGCTGTCTAAGATTTTATAAACGGGAGTATATGCTTCATTTCATCATTTTGTTTACATACTGCCGATTGGAACGATACAGTTAGGTGAAGGATTCTTACGCGTTAAATATGAGGGCTACTTTATAAAATCTTTTATGTCGGAGTCCCTGATATCATCTGCTGAAAACCATGTGATGTCCGCATCTTTTTTAAACCAGGTCATTTGCCGTTTTGCGTATTGACGGGTATTTATTTTAATGCGCTCAATTGCCTGCGGCAAGGTGAATAATCCGTTTAAATGATCGAACAACTCGCGATAGCCTACAGTTTGCAAG
>JANPPB010000835.1:0-3859 GCA_031428295.1 Segetibacter sp.
TGCGTTACCTGAAAAATTCCGCTGAGTAAAACACCGGCTATAACCAATCCTATCAAAATCCAAAGGCTGGTACTATAGGTATAAGCCTGAATAAAATTGATGATTAATTGTATACCAAGGGGTATACTTAGTTGAAGTAAACCATACATAACGGCAAAGAAATATATCGAGTATATCTCTCCTTTTTTTAGTCGTATTAGCTCAAGGGTGCGGCGTATAGGAATCCGCACACCAATAGTTTTGGTAGTTGCCATTTATTATTTCAGTAAAATGTCAAAGAGAGTTATCAGGCGGCGAAAAAAGCGCTTATACAGCTAAGCATCAAAATAATTTAGTTAAGGTTTGACTAAAGGTTATCTATACAAACTATGTAAAGATAAGCTTATTGATTTTGGGTATGCAGAAGCGTAAGCTTTAGACATATCGGCAGAACAACAGGTAATTCATGAAATGTAGCTACGCAAATTTTTGGTGACGAGCTATGCTTTTTTTATAGCATCATCGTTGCTACGCTCAGTTCATCTTTTGGCAAAATAGCAACTGGCTTAACCTTTAGTTTGACCGATACTTTTAACATTAGCAACTTCACAAGTTCGCAGAAAGAAATTTTAGAATGTTTCCTAATTAGCTAACTTCGTTTCGTGAAAGGAAATTTTAAGAGGAACATCTTTTTCTATAAGCATTACTATCTGGACTTCTATAAAAAGCAATCTTCTTCTGTTCAAAAAAAGTTGAACTGGACGATTGAACTTATTATGGACAATAGAAATGGTTCCAAAGAAGTATTTTAACCACATAGAAAATTCGGATGGACTTTTTGAAATTAGGGCTGAAGTTGGCAGTAATATCTTTAGAGTGTTTAGTTTCTTCGATGAAGGAAATTTGGGTATTCTTTTGAATGGCTTTCAGAAGAAGTCGCAGAAGACACCGAAGAACGAAATTGAATTGGCTGAAAAATTAAAAAAAGAGTATTTCAATGAAAAAGCAAATCAATAAAAATCTTACATCTTTTGAAGGCCTTCTTGACAAGCAATATGGTAAGAGAGGAACAGAAAAACGTGAGGCTTACGAACAAGAATTTGAAGCATTTAAATTAGGCGTACTTATTCAGGAAATGCGGGAAAAAAGTAACTTGACACAAGAACAGCTTGCTGCTAAATGCGGCACAACTAAATCCTATATTTCTCGTATTGAAAATAATGCAAGTGACATAAGACTTTCAACACTTATGCGAATTATCAGAGAGGGCTTTGGAGGTCGATTACTTTTATCTGTACAGCTCTAACTTTTGTCTTAGCAGGTTATCCTTCATAAGCATCTTTGTGTGATTAGAGAACCCGCAATAAAAGAACCTGGCAGGACAGAATATTTTATGTAATAAATAGAATAGAAGATTTTGAACCGGTGCATTATGAAAGCTATCTTAACTTAGGACAAAATGCCAGGTTCTATGTCCTAAACATATAAGCCACGCAGGAGAACCTGGCAGGACAAAGCCCCGCTACAGTTTGTCAGTGCGGGGATTAATTGGGGGCTTTGCGGATACTTTTCTTATTGTTGGGCATCATGCATGAATAACGTTCATTGAAATGTTTAAATAAATAATTTGGGTATTTTTTTAGTAAGATTGCTATTAAAATTTAGATATGGCTTTTGAAAGTTTGACGGATGATAAAATAGCAGACCTTTTAAACTGTCCAAAACGTTTGACTAATCCTCAGGCAAGAAGTAAAAATAAAGAGGGTCATGAGCAGATCAATTATAAAGTCACCTCCACAGATGGATCTGGACATGAATTTGAACTTTACAAAAGACAAAATCTTCGGGAGGAAATGGAAGATGATTTTTCTTGTGGAATTAGCTGGATAGCACCGAATGGGGAAACACTGACTTTGAAAAGATACAATGGACCAAACCACGACCATCCAAATCACTTAGAAAAAGTAAGGTTAGGTTACACATGTCATATTCACATAGCGACAGAAAAATATGTAAAAGCCAATAGAAAAGCAGAAGGCTTTGCAGAAGCAACAAAACGTTATAACACAGTTGAAGGCGCTTTACATTGTTTGGTAACAGATTGCAACATTTCAGGTATTCAAACAAGTTCTGATAACCTAACTCAAACAAAATTTTTTGAATAATGAATCTTGATATTAATAAATTACAAGAGACTCTTTGCTCCCTAATGTGCGCAGAAGTAAAACTAAGACCCAAAAACGGAAAGTTACTTTTGGTTGAAACTCCTTTTTTCTTTGCAGATGGAGACCCGTATCAAATATTCATCAAAGAAATGCCAGGAGGAATTATCAGGCTTACAGACATGGGGCATACTATGATGCATCTTAGTTATGAAAACGACATTGATAAATTTAAAGAAGGTACGCGAGGAAAAATATTTGAACAAATAAAAGCTGAAACTTTTATTGAAGAAAATAATGGTGAATTTTTTATTGAAACACAAACTGAAAACTTAGGCTTCAACATATTCAGATTAGGGCAGGCATTGACTAAAATAAACGACCTGACATTTCTAAACAGAGCAAGAGCAGAGTCGACTTTTTATGAAGACCTTCAGGAGCAACTTTACAGAGTAGTTGGAGAGGATAAAGTAATAAAAGATTACTACTACGAAGACATGGAGAACGCAAGAGATTACCCTATTGACTACAGGATTGAAGGAAAATACAGTTCACCTCTATTTCTTTTTGGAATACCAAATAGAGATAAAGCTCGTTTAACAACAATTATTTTAGAAAGGTTATTGCGCTCAAAGGCAGACTTTGATAGCCTTTTAATCTTTTCTGACCAAGGCGCCATTCCAAAACAAGATTTAGCAAGACTTTCAAATGCGGGTGGCGAAATGATTGCATCGCTTGACGCAGAAACAGACTTTTCAAGAAAATTACTACGAAAAATAAATTTGAATTAAGGGGGAAAGAAACAGCAGGGGATTGTATCCAGTAATAGGTATTAAAACCTTAACGTTGTATTAATAAGCCCACTGCTGCTGTTTAGCTTATCAACACAAAAATGTGAATTTTAAAGAAAAAAAACCAAAAAAAAGAAAGGTAGTATTAGTATTGAAATTGTTAATAGATCAACAAATGCAAAGCTAAAGGAGGTTGGAGCAACCGGCTGCATATCGCTATCAGCTTTGGCTCGGGCGGACGGACTCTTTCCTCCCGCTCGGATCTCCTACTCCCAGCCCTTATCATAGCAGGGACCCCGGCATTCCAGACGGGGCTCCATCCAAACACTCAAAATTGGCTGTATGCTTACCATTAGCTGACATCTGTAATTGATGCCAATGCCCTTTTACTTTACCACCCACTCATGAATACCGGTGGCATTGTCAACAGGCAACTGAACCTCCAGCTTTAGGGCTGATGTAATTACCGGCTCAAATTGAACAGCATTGTACTTGTCTTTAGCTATCTCGTAAGCGGTAGTATTTTTTACCGGAAGCCATTGCCCATTATCGGTTTTATAATAGATTTTCCAGGCAGCAGGTATACGGCAACCGCCCCACGGACCATCGTCGTACCAATACACCTGGCTCATAGAAACTGAATGTGGTTTGTCAAAATCGTACATTACCCATTCAGTAGTATTCTTTTTTGGCCACCAATGAAAATACGGCACCGTAGCGTCTTTGGATTCCTCTGGTTCTATTTGATCGTTGATAGCTTTAAGGCCCTTTGTTTTTATTGAGCCCGATACCTTACTGGTATTGGCAATGGTAGCAGCGGGCCTGGGCCTTGAAGCTGCAAGGGTATAAGGTATCCAAACCTCCATCTCACCTGCACCCCTATTGTTCCAGGCATAGTATGGAATGGCGGTTACCTGCTGAGTTGAT
>JANPPB010000836.1:0-8141 GCA_031428295.1 Segetibacter sp.
AAATATTTACCTATGTATACCTTCATCCCCAAGAAGTATTGCAAATGGAATTAGCTGCAAGAAATTTAAAAAAAAGCTGCATTCGCTCAATCATTGGGAATGAAGCCCGGACATTTTACCGATCTCTTGCATGGTAAAAGACATGTAGGTGCAGCCATAGCCCTAAAGCTTCAAAAGCTTTTAGATATACCTGCAGAATACAGCATGAGAGTGCAGGTTTACCATGATTTGTTTATTGAAAGAAATAAGGAGATGGAAGCAGCTTAAAATTTAAAGTCAGTCCTACGCGTTATTTGCAGCTTCGACCCATGCATGCTGTGTACTACACACATACAGGTGGAGAACAGCGACTATAGATTACAAGGGGAGTGACTACTTGTGCATGTGGGTTGGAGTAGGGACATACTTGTAACTTCACTCAATGAAAAAAACATTCATCGGCACCGTAGGCTATCACAACCTCCGCAACCATTCCATTGGACCTAAATTGCTACCACAGTTGCAAAAAATGAAATGGGCAGAAGGCGTGGAAGTTGACGAACTAAATTGGGGGCCGATTGCTGTTGTACAAAAATTTCAATCGCTGCCAACCTCTTACGATAGGGTTGTTTTAATTGCCGCTATTGAAAGACCGGATAGAAAAATTGGCGACATGACCGTATATAAGTGGATGGGAAAGTTGCCGGATGAAGAACTAATACAGCGTTGTGTTGGCGATGCTGTTACCGGAGTTATATCAGTTGAAAACTTACTTATAATTGGCGAGCATTTTAAAATATGGACAGGTGAAACTTTTGTAGTGGATATTGAACCCGGACCGGAAGAAGCAGGTGAAGATTTTACAGTTGAAATGCAGCAGGCTATTCCTGATTTAATATTGACACTGCAACACCTTTCTGTTGCAAAGAACGATGAATTGATTAATTTTAAACCTCTGTATGGCGATACTTTAATTGAAGAAAAAGCTGATGCCAGAAAATAATAATCATACTAATAAAAATGCAGTGGATGCGCTCTTCTGGCGTGAAGAAATTCTACAGGTATTGTATTGGATGGAAGGTGAAGGATTGGAAGATGCTGTTCCTTTTAGCAGACTGCTTTCTTTGCTAAATACTACAAGCGATTACCTATTATTTCATCTTCAAAAAAATATACAGGCAGGTTATATAAAAACAGAAGATGAAGTATTGAATGAAAGCAGCTCTGTAAAATTAACGCCCACCGGCAAAAAGGAAGGCGGTGGCATTTTTAGAAATGCATTTGAAGGCATGCAAAAAGGCGGTCATGGCGAGTGCGGACCGGATTGCGAATTTTGTTATCATGAAGGAATTAAACTGGAAGACTGCGAACATAATTGTGCCGATAGTCGCCACCACCATTAGTCATGCAAAGTATTTTTTTATCTGATACAGACTACGAACAATTAGCTTCTCAAACGGAAGACCTTGTTGCACAGGTTGATGATCTTCCTTACCCTAAAGTAAAAGATGATGTGCATGCGCTGCTGCAAAATTTTGATATGCTTCATCGCGAAGCACTTACACGTTTGTTTAAAGAAGTTGTAATCAATCATCCTGACCTGCACACTAAAATGCAAGGCGATAAAGCCATCAATTTATTGTTCAGCCTGTACGATTTGTTTTATAGCGATATTCAAAATGCTCCCCCATCACATGAAGACTTAATGGGGCGCAATGGCGATGATAAATATCCAAGATGGATACCTGTAGGAAATGCAAATGCACTTAAAGAAAATGCAGCTTACAAATATGCAGAAGAGGGCGAAGATATTTTAATTTGCAAGTCGCAAGGTCAGGTGTATGCTGTAAAAAATTGTTGCGGCAATACCACACTGCCTTTAGAAGGTGCAGCCATTGAACAGGGTTATCTTATTTGCCCGTGGCATGGCTGCGCTTTCCGCCTTTCGGATGGTGTTATGGAAACCAATCCAATTCAAAAAATAAAAAAATACCCCGTAACAATTAGTGATGATGGTGAGATAAGGTTAGGGTTAAGTATGTAGTGCTATAGCATTTATTTGAACGTATAGAAGTTACAGAAATCTTAAGGCTGCTTACTGCGATGCAGATAAAGTGATTGCGACGCAAGGATGATGCTATAAAAAACAAATGCTCGTAACTAAAAAGTTTTAAGTATAACCGAAATCGATGACGAAAAACTATCCTAAAATATTAATTGCTGGCGTAGGCAACGAGTTGCGGCAGGACGATGCGTTTGGTGTTTTGCTTGCGGAAAAGCTACAATTGGAAGCATCCTTTCCACCTTCGGTTAAAGTGATGGAAATTGGTTCGGCAGGTATCCATTTGGTACAGCAGTTATTTGATAAATACGATGTATTGATTTTACTCGATATTGTAAAATGGGGTGGCGCTGCAGGAACTATTCACTTTAAAGAAGTAGATGTAAAAGACATAGCCCAATTACCACCCGATGAGAAGAATGATTTTTTAGCCGACATGCATTACATAAATCCATTAAAAGCCTTGATGATGGCTAAGGCTATAAATGTTTTGCCCAGGCAGGTGCTTTTTTTAGGGTGCGAGTCTGACCAGCATGAAGAGATTGGAATTGGTGTTAGTGCAGCAGTGGAAGCCGCCATACCATTAGCTTTTACAAGAGTTGTTAAATGGATTGAAGATGATTGGAAAAACGAAAGTGGCGCTAATCATTCATCTGCTTTGTCAGGCAACCGCCTTAGCACTAATTAGTTTGTTGGCTAATAGCTTTATAGCATCTATGGCGGGTGAATTTTTAATATCGTCCAAATCAAATGCTCCCGGCTTATCAGCGCCCTCTAATACCGCATCGTATGGAATAATAGCTTCAACCGGCAAATCAACCTGCTTACAAAATTGAAGGATAGCCTCTTCATCTTCTTTGTTCTTTACCTTATTAGCTACCGCTACAATTCTTTTAATTTCCAATTCTTTTCCTAAGCGAAAAAAACGGGATGCTGCTTCCATTGAGCGATAGTATGGTTCTACAATACACAACAATGTGTCAACATATCTTGAAGTGCCCCGCTTCATTTGTTCCAATGATGCTTCAAGGTCTAACACGGTAATTTGATCACCCTGTTCCAAAGCTGCATGTATGATTTCTCTTACGGTAATATGTAAGCCACACATACATCCCGTGCCTGCATGGTCTGGCTGACCAACAGCTAAAAGGGTTACGTTATCTTTTGCTTTTAGTCCGTAAGTCTCTATTATTTCTTGCAGTGGGGTATTGAGTTTTATATATTTTTTGCCACCCATTTCTTCTACTATATCCATTAGTTTGGTATTGAGCGAAGGGGTGTTTGCATCGGACTCATGAATGCCAAGAACATGTCCCAAATTTGGGTTTGGGTCACCGTCAATAGCAAGCACCGGCAACCCATTTTTACCTAATAATCGACTTAGCAAACCGCTGATGGTTGTTTTACCAACACCACCTTTTCCGCATACGGCAATTTTCATTTCGTATAGATTTAATAGATTAGTAAGTTACTATAATTCAAATACTGATCAAGAATTTGGTATTTCATTTTTCCATATACAAATTAAATATTCATTGTTAAGTCCTTTTCTTATAGGTTGGCTTACGTTACCAATTACTTTCTTTTCACATTGTGGTTTTACATCAACCACGTTTACACTACATATTATATTAATCATGTCATCTTTTTTAAGTAAAAGGTGTGGCATTGTCTTTGGGCCATAATCGAATTATTCTTACTTTAAATTGATAATGTAGAACAGAATAAAGTTAGAACAATGCTTGTATCTGCCAGATAAGTCATCATTTTTAAAGTTGGTATTTGCTTTCTACACTTTATTGATATTAGTCAAGTTTCCTCAATGTGTCGATCAATATTTTTATTGTTCTAATAATATCATTTTAAGTTACTGTTATCAACAAGTTCAGGATTGTGAGTTAGAAAATGTTAGTGTTTGAAAATAATCTTATCCTGGCAACAAAATACCATTTAGTTACCTTCCGTATCCTTTTCTTATGGGCATTATGCGGGTTATGTAAGAACGATATGAATGTTAGTAAACCTTCGTTGATAATCAGTCAAATTAGTGATGGTAAATTGCTTCCTCGTTATCCTTCGTCAGTAGGTCCTGATTCCTTTCAATGCATACTATCTTATAGGCTTTAATCGAAAGAGCTGTAGACTACTGTGCGTGTTGAAGCAATATTTTACCTTCTGAACATAACATTCTTCCTCAAAATGAGGAAACACGATTAGGTGCGTTACGGCGATATGAAATTCTTGACACCTCTGTAGAAGAGTCATTTAATAATATCGCTGAAATAATGACCCATGTTTTTAATACACCCATTGCCCTTGTATCTCTTGTAGACGAGGACAAAGTGTTTTTTAAAGGTAACATTGGAATGCCCGGTGTAAAATTTACGGACCGGAATATAAGTCTTTGTTCCTTCGCCATTCTTTCACCTGAGCCTACCATTTTTTCTAACCCCTTAAATGAGCCTTGTCTACTGGCTGGCAAATCCTCAGGTTCACGGCGACTTTGGTTTACGCTTTTACGCATAACGAGCTTGCTGGAAACGGATGGTTATGCACCCTTCACCCAAACGACATAGAGAAGACTATAAGGGGATGGACCCTTGCAGTTGAGACAGGTGGGCGCTACGATTTAGAATACCGGGTTAAAAGACATGATGATGTTTATAGATGGTTTTTGGCACGTGGTACGGCAATGAAAGATGAATCAGGAAGAATTATAAAATGGTATGGCACCACTACTGACATTCACGACCAGAAAAAAGCTGAAGAAGACATTATTCAAGGTGGGGGTTTGGGGAAGATGGTTGTTGAAACAAACAGTTTCCTCCCGCCGAAAACGGGCACTTAGGCAACATCCATTCTTTTTCTCTTTTAGGACAAGGTGGCTGCAAGCCGGATTAGGCTGTTTTTGGCTGCCTTTTTTAATTACTTATTGGGCAAGCAAAAAGTGACAAAAAGAACAGCAATGAACAAAAGAATAAAAGCTTACTCTTTGCTTGAAAAACATTTTCCTCGCAGTCGTAACAACCATCCATTATATTGGTTTCGTTAATACCAGGGCTCTCTGTTTTGGGTGGGTTGTTAACTGTAAAGGAAGTGTCAGCACCCGATGCTGTTTTAGAAGAGGTATGGCTGGTGCAGCCGAATACCATTATAAACAGCAGTATGTATATCATGTTTTTCAAATAGAAACAATGGTAAATATTTCAAGGCCAGGTTCTTTTCTTCGTTTGAGCCAAACGGATGTTCTACATCACCACCAAACTCCTTAAATTTTAAAGTTTGTTTTCCGCAGCCTTTAACTGGCCTTTAGGTCCCCGCTTGTAAATAATTAAACCATCCAGAAAATTTCTTAGTACCTGGTCCCCTGCAACCACATAGCCCGGGTGGTCCTCATGCCTGAAGAGATCGTTTAGCGCACCCTTAGTCATTTTAAATCCCGCTAACAACAAAATGTGTAACACATCCTCATCGCGAAGGGCAAGTGCTATTCTAATCTTCTTCAGTATATCATTGTTCGAAAGCATGTTTGAGTTGTTTGAATGTAAAGGTAAGCGAAGGCGATTGTGAAGGGAGCCTCAATAGTGGCAGACTACGGAGGGCCATTGCAGAACGGAATAATAAAGATGCGGGGTTAGATGATTGACTGCAACAGTAGAAATTTTATTTTGAATATTTTTTGATCGGGGTTCTTTTTTGATGGAAGATGGTAGTTATCACAATTGTGCTCTTTTCCTTATCAATGAAATACACCAATGAAAAAGGATATCTGCTAAGTTTCAATTCATGAAAATGCTTGTAGCTATTACGGTAATGATCAGGTTTAGCTTCTATTTTTGAGAATGCTTCGTTAACTGCTTTACGAAAATTTTCTGCGGCTAATAAGCCTTGTTCGTTGTACCAGATTAATGCTTCCAGGTATTCTTTTGCTGCTCTTTTACGCAAAGTAATTTTATATACCTCATCACTTTCCATATAATAGCTTATCAATGGTCCTATCTAAATCCTCTTTAGAGATCACTTCACCATTTTTTTTATAGTCAACATATTCCTCATCTAAGACAGCTTTAAAGTCATCTGAATAAGTATCCTCAAAAAGAGTATAAATCTCTATTAGCTTTTCCTCCGGGCTGTTATCAATCAGACTATGTAGCTTTTCACGAAGGGTGGCTTTTTCCATAACGATTTCCTTTATACGAATTTATGAAGATTAATACTATTTGGCTAAGACGTAACATCATTCAATAGCATGGCTTCCGGAAATACTTACAAATTCAAAGTTTTATTGACCCACTCAGCAACTATCCGGAGACTGCGACTAAGGTTATAAATGGTTTGCCGGATTATATCCGGAATTTATGTGTTGATGTTTGGTGAAAGGATACAGATATTTGAGGAAATGCGAACCGAACACTACAAGCAGGCGGGGTACATCGTGGAAGAATTCATCAAATGCCATTATCAAATCTTTTCCACTTCTTATTATCCACTTCATCACTTTCCATAGCTGGCTCTTTTAGAATAAAGCCGATTTGAAATGCCACACCGGGAAATGTTTACATTCATGATCCCCTTTGTACTAAATGCCTTGAATAATGGGCTGTCATCTTTCCCGGTTGCGCTTTGGTTCCTTGGAGCCTGCGGCTGCATATCGGGGGGCAAGCAAAAAGAAATAAACAATTACCTGAAAATGAATGGTCAGACTATAATTACAAAGTGTTCCCTCCTAAAAAAAACTGAATTTCTTAATTCATTTGTATTATTTTGTTTACGCTAATCTCCCGGATCACACCACTTTCCTCGTTTTTTTTTATCATCCTAAAAACTTAAAAAAATGAACATTGTAAAAATTCGCTACGGATTCTTGTCGGCAGCATTTTTGCTTTTGCTGATTTCCTGTAATAATGCTGAAAACGCTACCAGCACTACAGACAGTACAAACACTTTAAGTACGGAGGCAACACCTGACGCATCTAATATTAATACTGCGCCGGAAGGTATAGTTGTTGTCCGGTACAAAGTATCCAATTTTGCAAATTGGAGAGCCTCGTACGACACCCGTGATTCAATGCGCACTGCTAATGGACTACACAATTATGTGCTTGGCCGGGGGGTAGAGGACTCCAGTATTATTATGGTTGCGCTAAAAGCAGATGACATGGCAAAAGCAAAAGCCTTCACCAAGGAAGCCTCTCTTCAAAAAGCTCTGCAAAAAGGTTATGTAGTAGGTGCGCCTAAATATACTTTTTCCACTGTTGTCTATCAGGATATGTCTACGAATATGTCAGATCTCCGGGCAATGAGCTTTTTTAAAGTGAAGGATTGGGATGCATGGAAAAAAGCTTTTGAGTCCGGTAGGCAACTTCGGACCGAAAATGGTCTTACCGACAGGGCTTACGGGTATGAGGTAGATGATAACCATAAAGTAGTTTTGGTAGCGGCAATCAACGACTCTGCCAAAGCAAGAGCCTTTTGGAACTCAGACGTTATGAAACAACGACGTGCAGACGCAGGTGTGGTAGGAGAGGTAGAACGTTTTGTATATCGTGTAGTACAAAAGTATTAGTAACAAGTCCGTTAATATTGGATGTTTTAATCTTATTGAAAGGATAGTAGATCAATTTCATTTTATTGCATTACGCAAAGCGCCGGTTTTTTAATCCGGCGCTTTGTTTTTCTACGATATTTTTTTATTGAATAACAAT
Source organism: Segetibacter sp. (assembly GCA_031428295.1). GTDB lineage: Bacteria > Bacteroidota > Bacteroidia > Chitinophagales > Chitinophagaceae > Segetibacter. The sequence goes on from JANPPB010000836.1 coordinate 7,747, forward strand.
AAACTTAAGTGCAAATGCCTGCTTAATTGTTACTTCAAATAAACTGTATTCAAGTTTTTTATTTGCTTTTACAAAGAAGGTTGTTCGGAGACAAATATTATCATTAAGTACGGTATGAGGTGATGCTTCGCAACACCTCGCACCACTCTGCAACGGTACACAACAGGCGAAGGTTGGTGTTCGGAGTACAAGTTCTATTCTTACAGTATATTCCGGTGAAAGTGAGCCAGCATTCCGGGCAAAGTGAGCCACCCGGTTATCATTGATAAATATGTAGATCATCTTCCTTTATACCGCCAGGAGCAACGCTTTAGCCGTGTTGGTATTACACTGGCTCCTTCTACGCTTTGCAACTGGAAAAGCAGTGTATGCAGCCTTATCGCTCCATTGTATGA
>JANPPB010000837.1:0-1736 GCA_031428295.1 Segetibacter sp.
GCTGCCACTATACGCGATTGTATGGAAGGGTTAAAGAGATTACAGTATCCTTTGTTTGAAGTAATTGTAATAAATGATGGGTCAACCGACCAGGTAGCTGATATTGTAAAAGAATATCCTGTAAGGCTTATCAATACCAAAAATAATGGATTGAGCAGTGCCCGCAATACAGGTATGAACAATGCCAAAGGAAGCATCTTAGCTTATATAGATGATGATGCTTATCCGGAGGAACATTGGCTACATTACCTGGCCTACGCATACATTCACTCCAGTCATGGGGCCATGGGTGGGCCAAATATTATACCACCCGAAGATGGTTTGTTGGCACAAAGTGTTGCCGATGCACCCGGCGGCCCTGTACATGTTTTGCTTACCGAGGAAATAGCTGAACATATACCGGGCTGCAATTTTTCGGTAAAAAAAGATGTCTTGATGAAGGTGGGTGGATTTGATCCGCTGTATCGTTCAGCCGGTGATGATGTGGATGCCTGTTGGCGCATACAGGAGGCAGGTTACACTATTGGGTACCATCCCTCAGCATTGGTTTGGCACCACAGGCGAAACTCACTAAAAGCTTATTGGAAACAGCAAAAGGGTTATGGTAAAGCTGAAGCATTGCTGGAGTTAAAATGGCCGGAACGTTATAACGGTTTAGGGCATCTTGCGTGGGCTGGCTGTATTTATGGTGGTGGTGGTAATGTTACTGTACAAACAAAAAAAGATAAAATATTTTACGGCACGTGGGGTTCTGCTGCATTTCAATCAGTATATCAGCCGGGGTCTAATTTTATTTTTTCAATACCCTTTATGCCTGAGTGGTATTTGTTTATGGCTATGTTACTGGTACCCTCCGTTGCGGGCATATTTGTTCCTACTTTACAATGGGCTTGGGTAGCCTTTGCAAGTGCATTAGGAATATTTGTTTTCCAGGCAATTTTAAGTGCTAATAGCAGTGCTAAAAAATCAGCATGGCAGCAGCAAACTTTTACTTACAAGTTTATACTCACCATGCTTTACATCGTTCAGCCTGTTGCACGTTTAACGGGCAGGCTTAAGCACGGCCTTACCCCATGGCGTAAAAGAGGCGCAAGTTTGCAATTGAGCAATTTTTATTGCTTTAATTCCAGGGTTTTCACCCATTGGTCAGAAGAGTGGTTAAGTGCAGAGACCTGGCTGGAAATGATTGAACAAAATTTAATATCGCTGCGGACACGGGTTTTAAGGGGGGGAGCATTTGACAGGTGGGATATACAGGTACGGAGTGGCTGGTTTACAAGGGCGAGGGGTTTACTGGTGATAGAGGAGCATGGTGCTAATAAGCAGTTCCTGAAATTCAGGTGCAACCACAAACACAGCCGTTATGGTTTTATAACAATTATTCTCCTGTCAATAATAACCTTTGTGGCGGGGCTTTACAACATTTGGGCCATCGGTGTCTTTACACTATTTCTGGGTATGTTGCTGGTGGCAAAATATATTATGGACAGCATTTCGGTATCAAATAGTTTAAAAAAGGGATTTCTAATGTTGGGCTATAAGAATGACACAAGCAGCGAATTAAAAATGGTCAGTAAGGGTATTCATCTTTTGCCCTTAGAAAAGCCCATTCAAACCACGCTACCAGATTGGTTTGATAAACATGAATTGCAAATAGATCACAAAAGCACGACATCCAATTAATCTTATATGGAGAGATTAAGAATTATAGTAGGAGGTTATATAGGACTGTATCC
>JANPPB010000838.1:0-17661 GCA_031428295.1 Segetibacter sp.
TTGAACAAACGGCTAAAGGTTAAAAATAACGCCTGACGTGATTGAATACTATCCAAATTGCAAACCTGTAAGTTTCTGCCCCTCGGGAATTTGCGATGCTACATAGACCAACATAAATTTTCCCTTTGAAGCTTTCTTTAACTCCAGCAACTCCTTCACCGGAATAGTCATGCCCTTATCTGTGTCACTTACATCGGCAAATTTCCATTCTTTAATGGTGTTGCCCTGCTCGTCCATGATAGCTATCCTTCTGCCCTTGCCTATTTTATTAGGTGCCTGGCATTCGCTGTAATAAATAACCAGTTGGTCGTTTGCATTGGCTTTATCCAATTGGAGGCCCTGCAAATTTAAAGGCTCGTTGACCGCTTGTTTAAGCACCAGTTTGTTGTTTAAATAAATAGTGTAGCTGTCAAGGTCTGCTGTAGCACTTAACGAGAATAATGTTACAAACAGTGTTGTAAATACCAGTGCTTTCATGCTTGTGTGTTTTAAAGATGCTTGTTGCATACAAAAATATTTTATTGGTTAAAAAATATAATAGAACAAAGAGCGTAAAAATTGGGGATGGTATTTTACTTGTTTGACATCGAGCCAATAATGCTTGACGTAATGCAGTTGAAAATGGAAAGGAAATTAAAAGGGTTCAATCAGCATGAGGCGTTCCCAAATAAAGGTTGAAATCAATTCATTACAACCGCGGAAATTATGGCCGTCCCAGGCTTTTTATCTATAGTGGATGATCAGCTAAGGTTGAGCTGGTTGAGCTTGCCCCTGGCAAACTTCAGGCTCATGCTGTATTTCACAAAGAGAAGTGCAGTTGGTAAATATGCCGTATAGCATGCTTACCAGATGATCGCACAGAAACAATTTTTTATAACGATAGTTAACTTTATGGCTACGGATGGCATGCTGTATAAGAGGTTTTTCAATCAAAGAAAGAAGCTGGCTTAAAATAGGCTGTCCGGGATAAGCCTTAGATTTGCTCATTGTCAATATTTGAAGTGTCGTAACTACAAAATTGACAAAAAAGGTGGCTTCAAAAACCACCGTTACTTTTTAATTATCCCGGACAACAATAATTAAAATAGTACCTGCTGCTGCTTAACTTTTAACTGGTATACATTTTGGTGCGGCTACATAGCCTTTTAAATTGATTGCCTTACAAATTCATTTAAAAAAAGCTGCTGAATTGCCAGCTATTTTCATTCATAAATAGTATATTTTCAATAACAATCCAGGCATTTTTTACAGCACCTTTTAGTTCCAAATTCTCTTATGATGTAGGTGTTCAACAACATTTTAAGTGGTTACCATTATTTTGTCCTCAAAAAAAGTTACCTGCCCTGTTGAGATATCGTGTGTGCCACCAACAATTTTAATTTCTTCCTTCTCAATCATTTCTTTTAAAATAGGGCTGCGTTCTATAACGGCGTGTACTGTTCTTATTACATTTATGGCAGCTACTTTTTCTACAAATTCATCGTTGCCCGAATTACGATCTACGTCAATAGTCTTTTCATCATAAACTGCAGGCAGTATCTTACTTAACAGCGCAGTAAGGTTTCCCATTTCAACATGATCGCAAGCACCTTTTACTGCCCCGCATTTTGAATGTCCTAACACAACTATGATTTTTGCACCTGCTACTTTGCATCCAAATTCCATGCTGCCCAAAATATCTTCGTTAATAATGTTCCCTGCAATACGAACACTAAAAACATCCCCCAGGCCCTGGTCAAATATTAGTTCTGCGGAAGTGCGGCTGTCTATGCAACTTAGTATTACTGCAAAAGGATGCTGACCGTCGGATGTTTCGTTTGCTTGTTGCAAAAGGTTACGGTTTACTTTAAGATTATTTACAAATCTTTTGTTGCCTTCTTTCAATAAGTCTAAAGCCATAGAAGGGGTAATGGCATTTTGCATTTCTTTGGTTAATGTTTTCATTTTAATTTATTTGTATGTTTAAGATTTAATGCCACCTCATGAACTGCAAAATGATGAAGAAAAAAGGGTGAACATGCAGCAATTTTGAGAAGCATTCAGGTAATAAAAATTCTTAAGTAAAACTTGTACTACGTTTTACACATCTGCAAGACTTTTTACATTTATGTTCATCTGTCTTTTTAATGATGCCATTAATTTTAAAGTTGAACAAAGTCCCAACTAAAGTACGGGAGAGCCTGTCGCCAATGTCGCTGCTATGAAAAACGAATGATGGTACCCAAAAAAATTTATACAGCTGCTTTAAAATTTATTTTTTCTACGTTTATGTTTTTTGTTTTTGCACTGGTTTCATAATCTTTTATCAGCTCAATTACATCATAAGCAATAGACCTGGAGTTAGTACAGTCAATAATTACCTTTGAATTTGCCGGAATTGCGTCTAAGGCTTTTACAACGCTGGCTTTATTAAAAAATGAAACTTCTTCGGCTAGTATAAGATGATGGATTTGATGTCCATCTTCAGTTGTAATAATATCTTTCATGTGATATGAATTGCGGTAGCTATGGCGAAGTGTATAAAAGATACCAAAAAGTAATCCGACAGTAATACCTTTTAATAAATCGGTTGCTAAAATTGCTACAACCGTTGCTGCAAAAGGAATAAACTGTTCCCAGCCAAATTTATACATTTGTTTAAACAGAGATGGTTTGGCTAACTTATAACCTACCATCAAAAGAATTGCTGCCAGGCTTGCCAATGGTATCATGTTTAAAACACTTGCAATGGTAAGGGCACTTATTAATAAGAAAAAGCCATGCAGAATGGTTGACATTTTTGTTTTACCTCCAAAAGAAATATTTGCCGTACTTCTTACTATGACCTGTGTAACAGGCAAACCACCCATTAACCCTGAAATAACATTGCCTAAACCTTGAGCTTTAAGTTCTCTGTTTGTTGGCGTAATTCTTTTGTCGGGATCCATTTTGTCGGTGGCTTCCACACAAAGCAGTGTTTCCAAACTTGCAACGATGGCTAATACGATTGCTATTTTCCAAACTTCAAAATTTGATAGAGCCGAAAAATCAGGGAAAGTAAACTGGCTGAAAAATCCTGGTAAATTTTCGGGAACCGGTATGCGCACAACCTGGTCTGCAGCCAGTGTAAAATTTAAGATACCGGTTTGATAAAAATAATTTATTGTGATACCCAGGGCTACTACTACAAGAGGACCGTTGATCATGGAAAAAATCTTGTGTTTTTTCGAGAGTACTGTGTCCCATAGTATTAGAATACCCAACGAAATAACAGCTATTAGCAAAGCCCCCGGCGTAATAAAATTAAAAGCCTTTGCTATTTCAGAAAAAGTATTTCGTCCGTCTGCCTGCATAAAAGCATCATCACCAATTGCGTCTTTATCCCAACCCACTGCGTGTGGAATTTGTTTTAATATTATTAGCAGCCCGATACCTGTAAGCATTCCCTTAATAACAGATGAGGGAAAGAAGTAAGCAATGAAACCGGCTTTTGCGAAACCTAAAATCAACTGAAAAATGCCTGCTAAAACAACCGCGGTTAAAAATGCTGTCCATGACCCGCCCAGCGATGCAATAGACGTTAAAACAATAACTGCTAAACCAGCGGCGGGGCCACTTACTCCTAATGGAGAACCGCTTGCAACACCTACCACAATACCACCGACAATGCCCGCAATTATTCCTGCAAACAATGGTGCCCCGGATGCTAAGGCAATGCCAAGGCAAAGCGGAACGGCTACGAAGAAGACTACTATGCTTGCAGGTAAATCGTTCTTTATGTTTTTAAACAAGTTTAGTTGGTTCATGTTATAGAGGTTATAAAGCTAAGATAGGTATAATATTATTTGTGATAGTAATACTATCACAAATAATTGTAATAACTTTAAATATTTTTTCTGGGGTGAACAAAACTTAAATATTGAAGTGATAATAAAAGAGAATAGATGAAATTGCAAATACAAATAAAAATGAATGAGGCTTTGTTCTTACGTAATCCTGAACAGTCGGAGTTGGGAAAGAAGATTATACAGCATAGCATTCAATTGATTGATAAAAACGGTTTTGAGACTTTTACATTTAAGAAGCTGGCAGAGGATATAGGTACAACAGAAGCCGGCATATACCGCTATTTTGAGAACAAGCACAAGCTGCTGGTTTATTTAACTGCCTGGTACTGGGGTTGGCTTGAATTCCAAATTAGTTATCAGACCAATAATATTAAAGACCCAACTGTTAAGCTAAAGAGAGTTATAAAGCTGTTGGCAACAACTGTGGATGATGATGAGCAAACGGGATATGTAAATGAAACTTTGTTGCATCAAATTGTTATTTCAGAAGGGTCAAAAGCATATTTGACCAAACAGGTAGGAGAAGATAACAAGCTACATTTTTTTAAACCTTACAAAGACCTTTGTGCTGTAGTTGGAAATATTATTTTGGAATGCAGTCCAAAGTACAAATACCCAAAATCATTAGCCTCAACTATCATAGAAATGGCCCATTTTCAGAATTTTTTTATGAATAATCTTCCTTCTCTTACCGACTTCGGAAAAGCCAAGGAAGAAGCAGAGATTATTTCCTTTTTAAATGATTTGGTTTTTTCCAGTTTAAAGAAAGGTTGAATGTTAGTGGAGTATGATAATGATGTTGAAAGCAGATCTGCATTCACGTAAACAAAACTGCACATGATTTACTAACGATGAACGCCCACCTGACCGGACGGGCAGGTATCGCTACGCAGTAGTACCTTGTTAAGATAAATCACTTTAAAATTGCAGTAGAAATCAATTTTTTAAAACACTTTATGAGCAATAAATATTGGCTATTATGTTTTGTATTGATAGCATCGTGCAGTATTTCAAACGTGCCGGTTGTAACAAAGGCCTATACAGAACCACATCGTCCACAGGTGCACTTTTCGCCGCAGGCACATTGGATGAACGATCCTAATGGAATGGTTTATTACAACAACACCTATCATTTGTTTTACCAATATTATCCTGATAGTTCAGTATGGGGACCCATGCATTGGGGCCATGCTACCAGCAAAGACCTGGTGCATTGGGAGCACCAGCCGGTTGCTTTGTACCCCGACAGCCTGGGATATATCTTTTCAGGAAGTGCCGTTGCAGATGTAAACAATACTTCGGGGTTTGGGGTAGATGGTAAGGTGCCCTTAGTAGCTATTTATACCTATCACGATCCGGTAAAAGAAAAGGCAAAAGCGATAGATATGCAATCACAGGCAATTGCTTATAGCCTTGATGTTGGCAAAACATGGATTAAATATGCAAACAACCCTGTTATTAAAAATCCCGGCATAAAGGACTTTCGCGATCCTAAAGTAATGTGGTTCGAGGCAGGTAAAAAATGGATTATGACCCTTGCTACATTGGATCGCATTACCTTCTACTCATCTCCTGATTTAAAAAACTGGAGTAAAGAAAGTGAGTTTGGGAAAGAGTTTGGCGCTCACGGTGGCGTATGGGAATGTCCTGATCTGTTTGCATTGAAATACCAGGGAAAGGATATTTGGGTGTTGGTGATTAACCTTAACCCAGGTGGTCCAAACGGCGGTTCCGCTACGCAGTATTTTACCGGCCAGTTTGATGGGCATACATTTACGCCTTACCAAACCGATACCCGTTGGTTGGATTATGGGCCTGATGAATATGCCGGCATAACATGGTCGAACACGGGTGACCGGAAAGTATTTTTAGGGTGGATGAGTAACTGGCAATATGCCAATATTGTTCCTACAGATACATGGCGAAGCGCCACAACCATACCCAGAGATTTAGGGATTGAAGCCGTAGGCGGAAAATACCTTGTGACCTCACGGCCGGTAACAGAATTAAGTGAGCTGAATAATGATGAAGTAAAGCTTGAAAATATTGATGTAACGGATGTTGACCTGACTTCTAAAGTGGGTAATTTTAATGGTCTTGCACGTTTACAATTAACCTCCGACCAGCTTAAAGATTTTACGCTTACACTCTCAAATGATGCAGGTGAAAAGGTAATTGTTGGTTATGATAAAGCAGGCAATAATTATTACCTCGACCGCACCACATCAGGCAAAGTAAGTTTTGAGAAAGGGTTTGCCGCAAAGCATACTGCACCAAGGTTTTCAGGAAAAAGCAATATGGATATGACTTTGATCATCGATCAATCATCTATTGAATTATTTGCCGACAATGGACTTACCGTAATGACGCAAATATTCTTTCCAAATGCGCCCTACAACAAACTGACACTTCAATCAACAGATCACTTTATGGTAAAGAGCCTGCAATTCAATTCGCTTAAATCCATTTGGACGAAATAAGGTATTAGTTAAGAATTGATTTATTTAATTGCCCGGAGTTATTCGTAGTGCAAAACTGAAGCCGATTAGCTAACAAGAAAGCCGACCATATATCGATGCGCTGTCATGATGCCAAAACGTCTATTGCCTGAAGCCTTTAGTAACTTAGTAGCAAGCAATTTGACTTTATGCAATTTTTTGTTGAAAAAAATTCAGTTGTAAGAAAAATCTGGGGTAAGAGCGACACGGTGCTTTTTATTTTTGCCGGGGCGGCGGCTGAATTTGCTCTTAATAAAGCTGTGGACTGGCTTTACTTTACCGGTAAGCTTCCTGCAGATCCCATAGGTCGGCTATTCTCCACAGTCAGGTATGCAAGAAGGATCGTTTTTTCGCTGATGGATGAAGCCAATAAAGCTATTGACACCATGCGGCAAATACATACTGCGGTAGAACAAACCCGGGGCGCTACCATACCCGACTGGGCTTACCGTGATGTGCTGTTTATGTTGATACATTATTCTATTGCAGCGTATGAGCTACTCGAAACAAAATTAAGCGATGAAGAAAAGGAAGAAGTATACAATGTTTTTTATCGCGTTGGCGCAAGGATGGGTTTGAAAGCTTTACCGCTTACTTATACCGAATGGCTGCCTGTAAGAGAGTCGCATTTAATGGATGACCTGCAAAAGAGTACCTACACTGCCGATCTTTTTAAACAATATAAAAAGCACCTGGGTGCCATGCGGTTTAAGGTGCTGATCGAAGGTCAAAAATTAGTAGTCCCCAATAGAGTAAAAGAGTTGTTGAATTTTAGTGATTTTTCTTTGCTGACCCCTGTAATGCCAGTGTTTAAAATTAGCAGGCTTATGAAGATGGACTGGCTCCTTAAAAACATTCTGCTACCCTCCGATTATAAAGATCAAATAAACGAACTGGACGTGCATCCTGATAAAAATTAAAGGCTTGTTAGCATTGTTAGTGTTTAATAAGGGTAGATGAAATACTGTGTTTGATAATGATGAAAAGATATTTAAAGCCAATAAAGCCGGCGCAATAGGATACAAACTAAAGGATTAAAAGAGGCATGTGATAATCATTGTTGTTATTTGTTTGTCTTGAACACTCTAAATTATGTACACCTGCAATTGATACCAGTTCTTGTAAAGCTTTGAAAAAATCCTTCTCGTCCAGAGAATCCTTTTGCTGGTTAAGCCTAAACACAACGGTATGTAGTATCATATTTGTGATATAGTTTGTTGCTGCAAGTTCTGTATCATCAATATGAATTACTAAAGGGCTTTCATTCTACTTGTTGTACATTATTGACTTTGCACCTATGCTGTTCAAAAAATCTTTTCTTTTAAACACTTGCATTTAGGAAATAATGAATCTATTTTCCAGTTGTTCACAAAACTTATTTTTTAATAATAAAAATCTTTCAAATGTCTGATCCCATTAAATTGTCTCTCAATGATTCCGGTTATTTAGTCCAGTCGGATAGTGGATTAACAGATATAGGAAATGTATTTGGTCGAAAAGTGACCTGGATTATAGACGATAAAGAAATTACTTCATTTCAGCTTATAGGTAAGTACCCGGGAAACCCATTTACGGAGTTACCAACCAGTCAACATGGCCCAAAGCAGGAGCTGAAGGCTAAGTTTTTAGTAAAATCTCAGGACTGGGAATATACAATTGCATGGACGGATACAAGATCGACAACAAAACATACGATTGATCCAAAGATTATTATAAATCCAGTGATTGGTTTTATCCCTCTTTTCTTAATCAGCATTGTACTTATTTGTACAACGATTACTCTGGCTTTAAAATTAAGGAACCTTAGAAAAAAAGTACATCTTTTAAAGAGTGCTAAACTTTAAGATATTTGTTAACGGCTATGAAATAGAAAAACGCTAATCGTCAGGTAACATTCTTCATTGTCACTCTTATAATTGTATGCAAGCATCAAAAAAAAAAGTTGTGTCGTTTTTACCCTCCTCCTCTGGTTTATAAGCCCAGGTTTATTTGCCCAGGAACAAAAAATTGCAGATAGTCTTGCGGTTATTTATCAGCAGAATACCTTAACGGATACGGCCAAATTTGCTTTACTTAAAAATTTAACTTTTAATGAGGTTAACGATTTAAACAAGGCATTACAGTATGCTGAAGAATTGATAGCCGGGGCTGAACTGGCAAAAAACGATAAATATCTTGGTGCAGGCTATTTTTTAAAAGGATCAAAAGATAGGGTGATTGGCAATTATCAAAATGCCCTTGATGCTTTTTTTAAGAGTGCCGCATTGGCAAAAAAAACGCACCAAATAAAAGCTGAAGCACAATGTTACAGTGCCATTGCCGATGCTTACTCCGGGTCTGACAACCACCCCAAAGCTGTTATTTACTACCACCAGGCGATCAACACTTTAGAACTACCACGAAATTATAATGACTCTATTGGCTATGCCTCCGTACTTCTTAATGTAGGCGATGAATATCTTACCATTAAAAAGTATGATTCTGCCCTTTGGTATTCAAACGCGGCAAAGTTAATTTTTGATAAAGCCAAACACGTAACGGGTATAGGCTATAGTCTGGGTAATATTGGTATGGTGTTCGCTAATACAGGCAAAAACATTCGCGCTGAAAAGAATTTGCACGAGGCAATTAGGATATTGGAGAAAATACAGGATTACTATCCTGTTTGCATATACCTGTTAACAATGGCCGACTTGTATTCTAAGAAAGGCGATACCAGGACCGCTCTCGGTTATGCAACAAAAAGCCTTCACCTGGCAGAACAGAACGGGCTTAAGGCGCAAATTGTATCTGCACATTTAAACCTGTCTGAACTGTTTGAAAAAAGTGGAAACTATAGTTCGGCTCTCCATCATTTTAAAACCCATATAGTATACAGGGATAGTTTATACAATATAGAAAGTGAACGAAAAATAGCGGAATTGGGCACCAGGTTCCAGGTTTCGCAAAAGCAGATAGAATTAGATCTGGCAATTCAAAAGCAACAAGGTAGCAGAAATCTAACCATTGCTTTGGTAATTATACTTGCATTAGCCCTTGTCATCTTAGTTGGATTATTCAGAACCATTTACAATAAGAAAAAAGCTTACAAAGTATTAACCAAACTAAAACAAGAAACCGAAAAGCAAAAAGCAAAGGCAGAACAAGCGCTTACCGAATTACAGGTAACACAAAAACAACTTATTCATTCAGCAAAAATGGCATCGTTGGGCGAGCTTACTGCGGGCATTGCTCATGAGATACAAAACCCATTAAACTTTGTCAATAATTTTTCGGAATTAAATGTAGATCTGTTGAACGAATTACAGGAAGGGGCCATAAATAAATTAAATGCCGCAGACAAAGCCGAAGCCCATGCTATTATAAATGACCTCTCCGTTAATCTTAAAAAAATAAGTGATCATGGCAAGCGGGCTGATTCTATAGTCAAGGGAATGTTGCAGCACTCCCGGGTATCCGATAATAAAAAAGTATCAACCAATATAAATGCATTGGCAGATGAATACCTGCGGTTGAGTTACCATGGTTTACGATCTAAAGACTCCAAATCCAATATTTCTATTGAAACGAGTTTTGACAACAGAGTAGAGGAACTTTTAATTGTGCCTCAGGATATAAGCAGGGTATTGATTAATTTGTATAGCAACGCTTTTTATTCTTTAAACGAAAAGGCAAACCTAAATTTGAAAGACTATGAACCCAAAATTTGGGTAACTACCAGGGCTATTATGAGGGATGGAAAATTTAAGGTTGCACAGATACACATTAAAGACAATGGTATGGGCATTCCTAATAAAATACTGGATAAGATATACCAGCCTTTTTTTACCACCAAGCCTCCCGGTCAGGGTACCGGACTGGGTTTATCGTTGAGTTACGATATTATTACAAACGGGCATAAAGGCACATTAAAAGTAGAAACCCAGGAAAGCGGATTTACGGAGTTTATTATTGAACTGCCTGCAACGGAAGGTGAAGTATAATGTGAAAAGTTTAATTCCCTTATCTGATCATTATCGACCTAAAAATTATGGGGGGAAATGAAAGTGAAGTAGTAAATAAAAAGTTTAACCATACTACCTGCCTTTTCGATGCACCTTAAACTTTCTTTAAAAGATGACAAACTTTCTTTAAAAGAATGCTTTAAGTCACAACCGTACAAAAAAACGAAGTCAATGCTATTGATTATTAAGTATAAAATTTTAGGCACTCTTAAAGGTGCTTATATTAGCGAGTTGCCTGCTATGTAACCGACAACTAACAACCATAAAATTGCTTAGGATGAAAACGGAATCAAAAATTAACCCGCTTGTTATTATTCTTGCTTCGTACTTATTTTTTTGCAACAGTTGTATTGCACAAACCTTTAATTATCCTAATACACAAAAACATCCTGTTGTAGATACCATTTTTGGCAAAATAGTGGTTGATGAATACCGATGGCTTGAAGACATGAACAGCCAACAGGTAAAGGACTGGCTAAAAGCTCAGGCAGATTATACTACTAACATATTGGATAAGATACCCGGGAGAGATGCACTTATTGAAGAATATAAAAAGCTGGATAAGGTTACAGATGAAGATATACCTTATACGCCACGTAGAGGGGGCGACCGGTACTTCTATATGAAAATTTTACCCGCTGAAAGTTTACCCGGATTATATTACCGGCAGGGCAAAACAGGGAATGAAACCTTACTATTTGATCCTATTCAATACTCAAAAGGAGAGGCGAAAAATGTTACTTACAGGTTTTTTCCTAGTAAAGACGGCAAGAAAGTAGCACTGCGGTTAACCGAAAAAGGAAATTTTGATATAGCAACTATAAAAGTTATAGATGTTGATAGTAAAAAGTTTTATGCAGATAGTCTATATCCGGCACACTCAGTACAAGGGTGGACACCCGACAGCAAAGGGATAATCTATGGTGCTCTTCAAACGAGTGATCCCCTTTCTACAAGTTTGTTTCAGAACATCGAGATAAAATACCATCTCTTAGGAGCGGAAACAAAAGAAGACAAAACCGTTATTTCAAGAACAAACAATCCTACACTCGATATTACAGCTTCTGAAATTTTATCTGTTTCCTATTCCCCGGACTTAAAATATTTGATGGTTACGCTATGGAGCGGCGCACAGGATCAGAACAGAAGTTTTTTTGCACCTGCAGTTGATATTAAAAATAAAAGTATCAACTGGAAACCTTTGGCAAGGGCTGAAGATCAAATTCGGGATGCTGTCATTTATCGAGATAAAGTGTATCTGCTAACCCGAAAAGAGGCACCTAATTTTAAAGTATTAGTATCAACCATTGATGGATTTAATGTAACCGATGCACAAACTCTCGTACCGGAGAGTAAGAAGCCTATAGAGTGGTTACAAGTAAGCAAGGATTTCTTATTCATACAAAAAACAGATGGCATCAACGCCTTAATTGATCAGTACAGCTTTTTAAGTAAAAAAATACAACCAATAAAACTTCCTTATACAGGTGCTGCCTGGTTAGAGACATATGATGCAACTACAAACGATTGCATCATTGATATTTCTTCCTGGAGTCGTCCTCTTTCAAGATATGATTACAATCCAAAAACGAAAAAACTATTAATCAGTCCTTTTAATATACCTAAAAACTATCCCGGAACAGATGATCTTGTTGTAGAGGAAATGGAAGTGGCAAGCCATGATGGTATATTGGTTCCTTTATCAATTATTTACAACAAGAACATCAAAAAAGACGGACAAAACATTGCCTTCATGACTGGATATGGCTCCTATGGTAGTTCTACATTACCGCATTTTAATATGTTGCATCTACCATTGTTGAATAGAGACGTCATCATTGCCATTACACATCCGAGAGGTGGTGGAGAAAAAGGATATGCATGGCATATGGGCGGTTTCAAAGCAACCAAACCCAATACATGGAAAGATTTCATTGCCTGCGGCGAATATCTAATCAGTAAAGGCTACACATCTGCCAAACATCTTGTTGGGGAAGGCCTCAGTGCAGGGGGTATTTTGATAGGCAGGGCTATGACCGACCGTCCCGATTTGTTTGCCGCTGCTATCAACAACGTTCCGGTAAGTAATCCCCTTCGAGGAGAGTATAGGCCAAACGGAAAATTGGATGCAAATGAATTTGGAACGGATAAAGATTCGGCAGAAGCAATGGGGTTGATAGAAATGGATGCTTATCTCCATATTAAAAAAGGCGAAAGTTATCCGGCTGTTCTTGCAGTTGGTGGCATCAATGATACTCGTGTACCTATATGGCAACCGGCCAAGTTTGTTGCTGGATTACAAGCAGCTAATACTTCTGATAAACCTATACTACTTTATGTGAATTATGATAGCGGCCACGGGTCCGAAGAAAAATTTATAATCTATAAAAGTTTAGCGAACCAATTTGCTTTTGCTCTCTGGCAAGCAGGACATAAGGATTTTCATCTAATACCAAATTAACTACGATAGGCCAACATATATCTATGGCTACACTCTTTATATTATCCATTCAATTTATCATCAACATCTCCACCTTTTAATACAACGCTTACTCCTTTACATAAAATGGAATATTTGCCGTTGCCACTTTATTATGCCCATCTGTTATGTATACAAACAACCTGTATGCGCCAACTTTTGACGGGGCTTTAAGCATTCCTTTCCCATTGGCAATATTGGTTACCAGGTTTATCATGGTGGTTGGTTTGTCTTCATGATCACCGCCCTCTCCTACTTTTGTTGCCTCATCCATTACCTCCCAACGGTAATTTAATTTGTCGTTATTAGGATCGTAAGCAGCCGCATTTGTCTCGTAAATTTTACCTGGTGTAAGCATTACATTATCCGTTGCTTTTTTACTATCAATCTGAAACGAATAAATATGAGGTGCCTGGTTTACAGGCCATTTGCTGCTCCATAAAAATTGCATCACATCTACCACCTCCGTCTCCTCTCCTTTTTCGGTAAAAAGGCCATACCAGGTTGGCGTTCTTTCCTGCTTTTGCCCCCAAAGAAATACATAGGAACCAACACATGTTTCTTTGTCCCGCTCAACAGAATACTCGTACCGGCTTTTGTACACGGCTGCCTTCTCACTGCTGGTTTCTTCTATCGGCGCTTTCCACGATGTTTGCAATCCTTCCCAATGCCCGGTTGGCCCCCACTCTGTTACCATGTATGGGCCCTGCCATCCGGTTGAGCGCAACTGTTGGGGTACACCTGCCAATCCACCATACACCTGCACTGAAAGCAAATCAAGCTCAGAACATCGTGCTTTGATATAATCAATCTCTTTTTTATTTATTCCGGCTAACATGGTGGTAGCCGGATGATTTGGATCCTCCTGGTGAATCATTTGAGCAATTTCATTTACGGCATCCCATACTTTTGGATTATTGTAGCTCAGGTTAAGTTCGTTACCGATACCCCAAATTAATAGTGCCGGATAGTCTTTGTATGTACGTACCTCCTGCCGCAACCTTTCTAACTGTTCTTTTACTTTAGCCGTATCATTATAATCAAACCCATGGCGCTCCCGGGCTACGTTTAAACCCATGGTTACTGTTAGCCCAAGCTGTGCTGCATTTGTTAACACTTGCGCACCATTCCTGGTATCCCAGGTGCGGATGGAATTGCCTCCATACTTCACCAGCCTGTCTGAATAACTGGTGCCCCCTGCGCCTTTAATAAAGTAAGGCTGTCCTCCGCGATATAATTTGTAACTGCCGTCAACTTTCCTTAATACTACTTTTACGGGTCTATTTTTTTGTGCACCGAACTGGTAGCCAGCGCCTATAAAAGCAATAAACATGAGGCAGCAGGCAAGCATTTTTAAATAATTCATAGTGAAACAAGTTTTTAAAAAAGTAATAACAAACATCGTTTTTTAACGGTATAAATATGTAAGTAGTTACCGTAAGTAATGAATGTACAATAATATTGAAATGCCGAACATGGGAGCATCCTTTTTTTGTTATTTGCTAAAGTGAAATTTGCCTGATCTTTAAGTAACCTATGCCAGGTGTACATCTTCTCCTACAGTTTGAGGGCGAATAAGGGAATATGCCTTGATCACACCAAAAAAGATAGAAATCAAAAAGGAACTTTTTTGAATTTATACATCCAGTTATTGTTATTATTTAATACTGAATAATTTTTAATGGGTTTTGATAAGAAATTATATTCCCGCTACTGCTGTAGATATAGCAACGACAACTTTTAAAGTTGCATAAAGGCGAATGATTTGCTACTTTGATAGACAAACCCTTATGAAAGAGGAAAGCCCTGGCATTGGTTGGGGCTTTTTAATTCTGTCAGTGCTTCGTCCTAAATAGGTTGACACAAAAACCTATTTTGCCCACCGTTCTTTACAAACCTGCTTAGCCTATGCAATAAACAAGCTACTCACCTACCATATCTGAATTTAATCAGCTTTTCAAATGACAGATATCATGGTTTGCTGGACTATTGAAAAATAGATTTGTAATGTGCCTTTGATCCATATTTTTATTAACCACGCAAGTTTATGTATGAAAACGATTTTAATCCCCACTGATTTTTCACCTGCTGCCATGAATGCTGCCGAGTATGCAATTGATATGGCTAAAGCTATTAATGCAGACATTTTTTTGCTTAATGTATATCAAATTCCATACACGTATGGAGAAATACCTGTGCCTATAGATTCCGAAGTTATGATTCAGGATGTAACAGATGAATTAGCTAATATAAGAGAACAGTTGAGCAAAAAAACAAGTGGCACAATACACATTGATGCTGAAGTTAGATCCGGGACTTTTTTTCAAATATTGAAGGAGGTATGTGAGACCATTCAGCCATATGCCGTAATAATGGGTAGCCAGGGTTCATCGGCTGCTCAGCGATTGCTGTTTGGAAGTAATTCGGTTTACGCAGTAAAACATTTACAATGGCCGGTAATTGCAGTACCGTTAGGTGCTACGTTTGCTGCTATCAAAAAAATAGGTTTGGCCTGCGATTTTGACAAGGTAATGGACACCATACCATTGGATGAAATTAAAACCCTCATCAACGATTTTAATGCCACGTTATATGTGCTCAATTCCGGTAAAAAAGACGATTTTAACCCCGACCTCATATTTGAATCGCATGTACTTCATGGTATGCTAAAACCATTTAAGCCCAACTACTTTTTCATTACAGCTACAGATAAAGATCAGGGTATAGTGGACTTTGCCGACAATCACCTATTGGACTTACTCATCGTTTTTCCAAAGAAGCACGACTTTGTTGATAGATTAATTCATACAAGCCATACAAAACAATTGGTATTGCATTGTAATGTTCCGGTAATGTCGCTGCATCATGCACCTGCTTAATAAATGTTTTTATGAGACAGATAACCAGGCAGCATACCTAATGAAAACAAAAATGTTCTCAATTAAACATAAAATTTAAGTAATGGAAACCTGGGACAAATTCGCCTTTCGGATAGTCCTGTTAAAATACTAATTATGGAAAAAATATTCAATGGAAAAGTAGCTATAGTAACCGGTGGAAGCTTTGGTATTGGCAAGGCAACTGCGGTTGCATTTGCCAAAAGAGGCGCAAACGTAGTAGTTGCCGATTGGATTGAGGATGAGCAACACGAAACCATCATCCAGGTAAAAAACGAAGGTGCGGAAGTACTGTTTGTGAAGTGTGATGTTTCGAACAGTAATGAAGTAAAAAAACTGGTAGACAAAACAATAGAACATTTCGGCAGGTTAGATTTTGCTTTTAACAACGCCGGCATTGAAGGGCATACTGCAGTTACCCACGAATGCACAGAAGAAAACTTTGACAAAACCATCAGCATTAATCTTAAAGGCGTTTGGCTTTGCATGAAAAATGAAATACCGCACCTGCTTAAGAATAATGGTGCCATAGTAAACTGTGCTTCGGTTGCCGGCTTAAATGGCTTTTCAGGATTGCCAGCTTACGTAGCCACCAAGCATGGTGTGATAGGCTTAACAAAAACGGCAGCGCTTGAATATGCACAACAAGGCATCAGAGTTAATGCAGTTTGCCCGGGGGTAATCCATACATCGATGATTGACCGGATTACAGGTAATGACAAAACAATAGAAAAACAATTTATAGCTATGGAGCCTATAGGAAGAATGGGCACTCCCGAAGAAGTAGCTGAAGCGGTTGTTTGGTTATGTTCTGATGCTGCATCCTTTGTTACCGGTATTGCCATGCCTGTAGATGGCGGTTTTACTACGGCATAACCGCTTTTCGATCACTTTAAAATAGCACATCTATTATTGTAATGAATAACACCTGAGTACTACCGCAAATCGAAATAATACCCCGAAGTTGTTGCGGCGCAGGCAGCAACAATGATCCGTGACTAAAGGTAGCCCTACAAAAAACAACACACGTACCAACACAGGTAGTTTTAAAACATACAGCTTTAATAACCTGGCCTGCCGGCCGAAAGTTTACATCGTTATTTCTCGTAGGAATATTTGCATCATCATTTTTGCAATCGTATTACCTTTTGTGCTTCTTTTGCCATACAAAATGTTTCACATTATGATTGCTCCTATCCGAATGTTCTTAATGCTTTTGCTATTTACCATTGCTCTTTCTCATACTCCTCTACACACACAAGCAAAACAATTTAATACCAAACGTTACCTGTATGTGGCTACCCCGGGCATAAGGGATTATCCTGGATATGGCGGTCATGGAATTTTGGTATTCGATATTAACAACAACCATCGTTTTGTAAAGCGAATACCTACCAAAGGCTTTCATCCAAACGGCGCACCTTCAAATGTAAAAGGCATAGCCGTTAGTGTACCGCTTAACAGCATTTTTGTAAGCACCATTGAGGGCTTGCAGCGCATTGATCTCTCTACCGACAAATTGGTATGGGAAAAAACTTATGAAGGTGGTTGCGACCGCATGTCAATATCACCGGATGGTAAAACTATGTACCTGCCATCAATGGAGAAAGATTTTTGGAACGTGGTGGACTGTGCAACCGGCGATATCATCACCAAAATAAAAGTGGTTAAAAGAGCACACAATACCCTGTATGGCTTATCGGGTAAAAAAGTATACATGGCAGATATTGCCTCGCCAATTTTGTTTGTTGCCGATGCCACCACCCACACCATTGCGCAAAAGATTGGTCCATTTGCAAATTTTGTAAGGCCCTTTACTGTAAACGGAAAAGAGACCCTGGCCTTTGCTACGGTTGACAGTTTGCTGGGGTTTGAAGTAGCAGATTTGAATACCGGCAAAGTACTACAGCACATACAGGTGCAAGGCTGGAACATGGGGCCTGTACGCAGGCACGG
>JANPPB010000839.1:0-1502 GCA_031428295.1 Segetibacter sp.
CACCTCCTGCGGAAAATGGCCGAGCATGGCACACCAGGCCACTTCCATATCGGCATTAGCAAGATTTACGTTGGCAACGCTTTTAAACTGCTCATAAAATGTCTCATCGTCAATCTTTCCGGTCTCCAGTTGCTCAAACAGCGGCGAGGCTTTTTGCTGACTGTATAATTCATTAAAATTTGCCACACCCAGGTCAATAAACGATCGTTCGGTTTTTGGGTAATCAAGGGTTAGCAGTACGCCGCCCAGGTCGAAAATGATGTTTTTAACTGGTTTCATATCTGCGGGTATTCTTTGTTTTATACTAAGAAATATAGGAGGATCAAAAATAAGTCTGTAATGAACATTATGGGCTACAAATTTCTGTTTGGTTGGGTTGAAATAGTGGATATGGAGGTTGAGAAATGAGAGTTGAAATATTAAAAGAATTATGAGCGAGGTTTTTGGTGGGAGATAAGGTGGGGTCTCTTTGCTTGCAGATAAGAAAAGGGTGGGGGCGGCTTTTCAACAAAATAATTGGCACTAAAGATATTTATCCGAGATTGCCTTTTCGTTACATAGTGCTGCAAACCTGTAAATTAAAGGGTTACTCTCATTGGTTGATTTTCTTTGCAATGATCGCTTTCAACTCCTCATAACTTACCTCGTAATCTTCCAGTAGTTCTGCTGCCTTCTGCACTTTTTCTGAACAAACCCGCTTTGCATACTTAATGGTTCCGGTTAAACCTAAACGCGCAATTTCCACTTCTGACTTGCCTTGGGCAAACCGCAACACCGACATTCTTGATGCATTGATGGGAAGCGTATTCTCCGGTATATTAAAAACCGTTTCAACTGTTATGGCTGAAGAGGTAAATGTGGAAGAGCCACATTGTAGAGAGCCATTTGAAAACACAAATGTCATTACAGGATTGGATGATGTGGCTATGTAGCCTTTCATTAAAATTGCGGGTACCTGAATATCGGCTAAGCCTTCGGTTTTTGCCTTAATAATTCGGGTCATGCCTTGTTTGCCAAACTCCACGGTATCGGGCAGCACAGATATTTTAAGCATGGTTGTTTTCGAAAATTTTGAACCTACACGCTCCATGTGAGCCAGGGCTGATTTTATTTCTTTGGTGTTTACGGTGAAGGAGGATGTCATGTGTTAAAGAATTTTTGCTTGAAATAGGATATATCTTTCATTGCCGTCTACTTTCAGGTTACCTAATACCGCCAGCCTTAGAAAGCTTGTGGATTAGCAAAAACTCCCCGGGCTTTATTGGCATCACCGCCAGCCGCTGCTGCTTTATAAATCGATATTTTCCAAACCGGGTGTTTGTTTTTTGATAGCTAATGAAACCAGTTTTTCAAAACCCGCTACCGTTTCAAAGGTTACACTTACCAAACAATTCCCCAATTGGCTTTTGCAAATTTTCTTCAAAATGCCACCAATCACATTGCCTCCGTTTGTGTTTCATTTGCAAAAGCATAATAAGCCTCCAATGCCATACAAGAAGTAT
>JANPPB010000840.1:0-7124 GCA_031428295.1 Segetibacter sp.
TAATCATTAAAAGAATGGTTACGTGCATTGAGGATCATGCAATAAATAAGGTTGGTAGTTAGTCCACCCCAAAGTATTACTACATAAATTACATTGTTGCGAAACAAGAACTCAGTTGTGCTGGTTGAGTTGGCTGCTTTCCATAAAGTGTTGGCTACTTCAGCCAATGATGCTCCTGCCTCCAGGCCAAAATTGAAACAGGCGCTTAGTATACCAGAGATGATGGCCAGGGTTAAGCCCAGGCCAAACTTGTATTCGGCAACTCCTGCCGTTACTTTTTGTGCGATGGGAGGAGCTTCTGCTGTTATAGCAACTTCTTCAAAAACCGGTATATGCGATCCATTGTCGGCAGCTACAGACTCTGCAATTAATACATGCTTTTTCGATTTTATAACGCCACCATCTTTGTTCAGAGGATAGCCCGGACCGGCTGTTTTTAATTCCTTTTCTTTCATAGTACCCGCTTTACCGCAAAGGATTATGCCGAGTATACAAACCAGCAATCCTGCAAGAACAGTAATGCCCCATTTGCTCGATGCAATTAAGCCGATGGTGTCTTTACCTGTTTGAGGAAAAAATTGATAATAGACTGAAGGAATTAAGGAACCAAAGACCATACAAAGCCCGAGGATAATACTGCTGCCAAGCGATACACCCAGGTACCTGACACCCAAGCCATAGGTTAGTCCACCTATACCCCAGAGCAGTCCAAAAATGTAGGTGTATAAAAGTGTTGTACCGCCTGAAGAAGATATGATGTTCCAAAAATTGGGAATGGTAAGCCAGGCGGCAAGTGGTGGAACCACGAGCCAGGAGAATATGCCTCCTACGATCCAATAACTTTCCCACGACCAATTTCTTACTTTTTTAAAGGGCATGTAAAAACTGCCTGATGCAAAACCACCAATAAAATGGAAGATAACTCCTAGGATTACTTGCATACAGCGACCATCGTTTTAAAAATGTGTATGATAAAAATAGGAAACTCAGGTCACTAACTGTCACATACTGTCCTGCTCAATTTTTTATTATAGGTTCCGGGATGCTTTAACCTGTAAAGGCCCTATGGCCCACGCTTTGATGTTTTGTTAAGTAGCCTTTATTAAAAAACATACTTCTTTATCAAATAAATAAATGTTCGAAGCTGTGTTTCAGGCTAAACTTAAGATGGAGGTAACATTTGTATATTACTTTTAACGCAATTCTACGGTTCAGCTACATAGGTGTGTAAATTCTTTAAATTTGAACATTCTTGTATTTGAACTTACAATTTTTAAAACGAGGCCATATGATTTTTATTTATAAGCAAATTATTAATGGCCATTTCTACATACAACGAAATATCTTTTTCTAAAAATAAGGTTCGAAGAGAATATCACAGGTGGTTTAGTGTGCATTTACAACGGGATATGGAGCTGCTTATTTTTGGGCATTCAGGAAAACCTGTATTATTATTTCCCACACGTACGGCAAGATTTTACGATTATGAAAATTGGGGTGTTATTGATGCGCTCAGCGATCAAATAGATAGTGGCGAGTTACAGGTGTATTGTGTAGACAGCGTAGATAAGAGCAGTTTATATTGTAAAACCATCGCCCCTGCAGAAAGAATAAAACGCCATTTTAGCTTCGAAAAATATGTTTTAGATGAGGTGTTGCCTTTTATCAGGCAGTATAACTGTGGGTATCAAATCACTATTGCAGGCTGCAGCCTTGGTGCTTTTCATGCGGTAAATATGGCACTACGCTATCCCTTTCATTTTAAAAAAGTAGTAGGCCTTAGCGGCCGTTACGATTTAACCTTGCAACTCGAATTTTTTGATGACCTGTTTGAGGGTCATAAAAATGAGGACATTATTGCCAATACCCCAACCTACTATGTATCCCGCTTAAAAAGTCAGCAACTAATTAGAGTACTGCAAAAGCTGGAAATTATTTTAGCCACCGGGGTTGAAGATGCTTTTTTACAAAACAATATTGCACTGAGCAATTGCCTCTCAGAAAAGAAAATACCCAACACCTTATATTTTTGGGATGGCGAAGCTCACAAGGCAAAATACTGGGGAGAAATGTTGAAGAAATACCTGTAGCCAGACTTCCGGTAAAAATGTTCCACAATTAGTAATAACAATATGGAGTAGACATGCTTAATGAAACATCTGTGAAATACAATTCTTTTGTATCTGAATTATTTGCCTGTGATTAAAACCGGGATAGCCAATATGATCTGTAGTAATATCAGTCCCAACAAAATGCCTGAAAGCAAATTTTGAAATTTTTTGCGGTGTTGCAGGTCATTATCGTGTGTAGTTGCAACGTTTGGGTGACTGAAGTAAAGAAAATTGGTGATTGCTACCTGGGCCTCATTGTTTAACTGAATAAACAAATGTGTTTTGTATATAAGTACGATCGGAACAAAAACCCAGGCAATTAAATAGTTCTCAATAAAAAAGTAGATAGCGTTTTCCATACACAGTTAATCTTAAAAAATCGTACCAGCAATGTGCTTTTCCTTTGAATTATACTCATTTTACTATACGTAATATCTATAGCAAAAGTTGTAAGCGAGTCAAAAAAAAGTTGCTAATCAACAAATGAGACTGGCAAATTTTTAATTCAGGTAATAAAAAAAAGACGGAAGTAGCTCCCGTCTTTGATAAAAAATTTCTTTATTTTTTAATCCATTCCACCCTTACGGGTTGGGCTTCTTTTAACTGGCCACGTACCCGGGTTGCCAGTTTTAGCATCATTAGGCAACTCAATCTTTTCCCTTGAAGTTTTGCTATCATCCTCACTTGCCATATAGGCCATAATAGCTGCTATGATCACATTTTTTTTCACATCGTCAAATACTATTTTATCATACGTATCGCGGTTGGTATGCCAGGTGTAGCTGCCATATAACCAACTGAGTGAGCTTAACGAAAAAGCCGGCACACCCGCAGCTACAAACGAAGCATAATCAGAGCCACCACCACCTGGTGAACCGGGAAAAGTAGTTGTTAGCCCATCCTTTACACTGTCGGGCACCGCACTAAGCCAGTTGCCAATATACTTGTACGATTGCAAAAATCCCTGGCCCGAAATATTTGTTACACGACCGGTACCATTGTCCTGGTTAAACAAAGCCTGAATGTTATTTACAATTTCAGGATGGTCTTCAACAAAAGCTCTTGAGCCATTCAGTCCCTGCTCTTCGCTTCCCCAATGACCTACCAAAATGGTGCGCCTGGGGTTTGGATAAAATTTCTTGAGAATTCTCATGGCTTCCATCATAGTAAGCGTACCGGTGCCATTATCGGTAGCACCCGAAGCGCCATCCCATGAGTCGAAATGCGCCGAGAGCATAACGTATTCATCGGGCTTTTCAGATCCTTTTATTTCTGCAATGGTATTAAAAGTTGGTACAACGCCAGTTTCTTTCGACTCGGTTTTAATGCTGAGTATGGGCTTTGAATTAGATTCTGTAAGCCTGTAAACCAGTCCATAATCTTCAAGCGAAATATCTACTGAAGGAATGTTTTTAGTGTAAGCACTAAAAATTTTATTTACTCCAAAACCAGCCGACCATAAACTGGAAATAACACCCACCGCTCCGGCTTTTTCAAGAGCCACCGGTAAGGTTCGGGTGGTGTAACCTGTTTTTTGTATGCGTTTGGTCCAGGCCTGTGTTTGAACGGTACGATCACTTTTCATCTTTTCAAATGATTCTTTGGTTCCAAATTCCTCCCAGTTATAATCGGGCCTTCCTGTAGGTTGCAGCATAGACACCAATACAAACTTGCCCTTTACATTGGGTAGCCATTGGGTAAAAGCAACTGAATCACCCAGGTCGGGTATAATGATTGTTTCGGCGTTAATCGTTTTCCCTTTGGTTGTTGGGCTCCAGGCTAATTGTGTTCCTTCTAACGATCTCACCCTGGGAGCAATCATATCTATGTGACTAATTCCCCTGTCCCATCCGCGCCACTCACCCCACTTTTCATTCCGTGCCTCAATACCCCAGCTTTTGTAAGTAGCAACAGCCCAGTCGTTGGCCTGCTGCATTTTTGGCGACCCCACCAACCTTGGACCAATTTTATCTAATAATTCATGAGCCATTGTTGGCAAGGCAGAATTTTGATAAACCTCTTTTATCATACTTTCTATAACTTGTTGCTTTGCTTGTCCATAACCAACAATCACCAAAAAAACGGGTATCACCGTACAGCATAATTTTTTAAACATGTAGCTATTATTTTGAGCTAATATCTATTAAAAAGTTATTAAAAGAAGTTTTGAAGAAATAAGATTGATGTTGCAAGCAAATAAGAAAGGTGCAACAGTTTGAAGCAAATATGAATCGTACCAGGTAATTTTTCTTAAACTATACTTATCATCATGGCCAGGTCTACAGCCTTATTGAGTTTTTTACTTTTGATGACAACTTTGAAAGTCAGTGCCCAGTTTGCTGACTCTCTGCAGTTAGAAGTAGGAACCGTTGCTTCGGTTGCCTCCAGGGAGTATCAGCCCTTGTGGTTGATAGCCAACAAATTTGGCACCATTGCCGACCGCAAGTCCGATTTGTCCTCTCACCTGTCTATTGCTAACATCCATCGTTTTGCAGGTTCAAAAAAGATAGATGTAACCTACAAGCCTTATTATGTTGCGTATGGTGCCAGTGTTTACAATAACAATCATTTTAATGAAACTTTTATAACAGAAGCCTATTTAAAAACAGGGTACAAAAAATTAGAATTTAGGGCCGGAAGATTTTTAGAAACAACCGGTGAAATGAATGCTGAGGTATCATCGGGCTCGTTGGGCATAAGTGGCAATGCACTACCCATACCCAAGATAGGTTTTGCATTTACCGATTATGTACCGGTACCTTTTACCAGGGGTTTTGTACAAATAAGAGGACAGATAAGCCACGGCTGGTTTGGTACTGACAGGTATATGAAAGATGCCTTTTATCATGAGAAGATTTTTTACATGCAACTTGGTAAAAAGAAATTTAAATTATATGGAGGCGTACAGCATTTTGTTGAATGGGGTGGTCGCCGGGGCCGCATTCAACTGGAAAAATCGTGGAAGGGATTTTTGGATGTGTTACTGGTAAGAGCAAGCGATGACGGAAGCGTTGGAACCAACACCAACGGCATTTTACCCAATCGGCCAGGGGACCAACGTGGTTTGGTAGAAGCAGGTTTTAAATTTGATGCCAAAACGGTTTTGATACATGGTTACCAGCAAACGTTATTCGAGACCGGCCGTGATGTAGACATTCGTAATGATAGCCGCATTATTGGTTTACAGGTTGCTTCTAAAAAATCAACTTCAATACTTCAAAATATTACAGTCGAATTATTGTTTACTAAAAACATGTTAGACTTTGTGGAGATACGTGACAGGCAAAGTTTTTACAACAACGGGTATTATAAAACCGGTTGGGAGTACAAAGACAATATAGTGGGTACTCCTTTGTTTACTAACAGGGTAAGAGGAAGCAAATATTTTTCATCCATAACTCCCTACAATTGGGATGCACCGGATAATACCATCATTTCAAATACCAACATCATTAATAACAGGGTGGTTGATTTTCACCTGGGAATGTTATTAAGATTTAGCAAGGTGCTTGATGGTAAAACCATGGTAACTTATACCAACAATTACGGAACATACAACACTGCTTCGCCCTTTGTTCCAAACAAAAAGCAACTGTATACCATGCAGCAGTTGCAATACAAGTCGCCGGTACCGGGGCTTATAATTACGGCAGCAGTTGGCTTTGATGCGGGAGATTTATCTGATAATACCGGCTTTCTATTCGGCGTAAAAAAGCAATTCAACCATCTTACTAAAGCTAAGGTCAAAGCAAATATGTAACTTTTATAGTAATAAGGTTAGCATCAGATTTTACTTGCTTTTGACTCACTTAAAAAGCTGCTCCATAACAGGAGAAAGGCATTACGCTTTTTGAAGTTACCTTCAATGTTAAAAAATCAAATTATGAGGTGGTACTATATGCTAATAATGATAATTTTGCAGCGTATAAGTTTAAGGCTGCATAAGCTTGATTAATAGTTAAAGAACCATAGCATGACAAAAAAAAATACATTCATACTTTTAGGCCTTACTGTTGCACTTACTGTTACCACCGTTGTATTGATTTCGAGCATAAAAAAGAAGCGCAGGACTGTACAGTTACAAAAACAGGAAATAGCCGATGAAGGTTATGAAACAGCGTACGATATTTTATACCCATTAAAAAAGCAGCAATGGCGCAAAAACAAAGTGAGGTATAACTAACGCAGCCCTCTTCTACATCTATATTTTCCGTTCTATCTTCTGATAAGGTTTCAAACATCTCACCTTCTGTGAAACTTATCTGTAATACAATTATGATCATCTCTGCTGCCTCTCCCTTTTGATGGCCTTCTCTATTTTAACAAATACGTTTAAAATCTGGCAGGTTATTTTCATAAGCCTAGTCAAAATCTTTAACCATTCAAATTCTGACAATGAAAAAACTTTTCTTACCCCTAATTCTTGCAGTTGCAATACCAGTAACATTCAGTTGCAACAGCTCTCGTTTAGCATCGTACATGCTTACACAAGGCGATGCCGCTATGGCAATAAGACAAATGTTGGAGCTGGGCTCAAAAGAAAACCTGACCGGGGCATTTAGCAAAGAGCAGGTGCTTTCAACCATCTTTCCTCAAGAGGTTTCCAAAGCATTAAATACACTAAATATGCTGGGTTTAACTACCGAGGTAGATAGGTTTACAACTACGCTTAGCACAGCCGCCGAAAAAACAGCCACCGCCTCCGTTCCTATCTTTGTAAACAGCATTAGTAAGCTAAGTTTTAGTGATGCCATACGAATTATTAAAAACGGCGGAACATCCGCAACTGATTATTTAAGAACAAGCGCCGGCGATACTTTACGCAGGTCTATTTCTCCTGTTATGCAGGCAACAATAGCAGAGTATAAATTGACCGATCAGTGGAATAAGATCATGATGCCTGTTCAGGCAATAACAGGCAAAAAAGTAAATGTTGATCTTGCAAATTTAATGGCAGGCCTTGTTGCAGAGTCAATGTTTAGAAAGATTGCGGAGAAAGAAGTTGAAGTACGT
>JANPPB010000841.1:0-4978 GCA_031428295.1 Segetibacter sp.
TTTGCTTTTGGGGGTACCGGGCATTACGTTTACAAAATCCATTACAAACTCAGCATGGCTATGGGTAATGATTGCCAGATTTGCATAAGTACCTTCAGCTACTTCTTCACTTATTTCAATATTCAATTGGTTATTGGGTTGATCTGCCATTTGATGTTTTAAATTGATTGCGAAAGTAATAAATAATCATTGAAAGCTTTAGTAAATAGACGCAGATTTCATGGCGTTTAAGAGTTGTCGCAATCCATCAAAATTTAAGAGCTTTAAAATTCTAACATGATGAAAAAACACCTTCCTAAAACCAAAAAAGACCGGAATTACCCGGTCTTGATTGTTATTACTTGATTGTTATTAAGTGTAAGTGATATTAGTCCACATCCCAGAACAGCCTGGTAGTAAATACATCAATATTGCCCTGAGCCTTAACGTTAGCTTCATTTGAACCAACTTCAGTGCCCGGATAGTATAATCTTACCGGAGGTAATTGGTTTGCCGCTGCAGATAAAGATTTTGGTACTGGAGGATAATTAGTTCTTCTAAGCTCCGTCCATGCTTCCAAACCGGAATAGTCGGTTAAAGCGAGCCATTTTTGCATCCAGATAGCTTTTAATTTATCAGTTGAAGCAGTAAAATCAGCGTCTTGCAAACCACTGGTTAAAAGAATGTTAGCTTTTGTTGCAGCATCCGGTACACCTAAAATTCGGAATGACTCTTTTACACCTTGCTCGTAATACAATTGGGCAGTATTAGGTAAGCCAATAGCAGCGCCATAGCGTTGTGCAGCTTCAGCCAAAAGCAATTGGGCTTCGGCATTAATCATTAAATATAAAGGACGGTTGAATTGACCTTTTGTAAGAACTGCTGGTCCCGGATATGATGTAGCCGGAGCCGTAAACCCACTACCCGCACCAAAAGGCACACCAACATAATTAGATACATTCTCCTCAACTTTACTAATGCCTGGTCTATTTGGATCTTCACCACCTTTTGCATACGCGATCCTCTTTAACCGGAAGGTATCATTCGAAGCTTTCAAAACATCAAACAAATAACTGGTCGGACGCGGATAACGGGCAAAACCCTGAGCCGAACCACTTGCATTATATCCAAATCTTTCGTAAAAAGGATTCAGTTTTCCATCGCTTGCAACATAACCAGGATTAACACCCACATCTTCACCGGGTTTTAAAAAACCACCACCCTGTGCAACAATCTTTTTAATCTCTGCTGTTATGTTTGCATCTCTACCAGGAATTCTAGATTGACGAATAAGAATTCTTAGTTTAAGTGTATTTGCAAAACGTGTCCATTTTGATACATTACCCTGAAAAACAATGTCAGATCCCTGGAAAGAACCGGGAAATGAATTTTTACCCAGGTCAATAATGGCACTGTCTAACAATGGAATCAAAGCTTCGTAAACAGCCTTTTGATCGTCAAACTTTGGTGCTAATTTTTTAACTCCTTGTAGTGCTTCGGTAAAAGGAACGTTACCATAAAGATCTACTAACTTTTGAAACAGGTATGCCTTCATTACTCTTGCCGGTCCTTTTAAAAATGGCTGGCTGTTCCGGTCGGCATTTTCTAAAGCATATTGATAATCTTCCAGGTTATTATAAATCTGATCGTAATAATTAAAATCTGTATTGGTAAACTGAAAACCAAAAATAGTAGTGCTTAAAATATACGAGCTGGATTGAGTCCATTGTCCGGCAAAGTAGGAGCCAATTTCGTTTTGACCCACCTCGTTTGCACCAGTGGTACTTAATGCATTGGTAAATACAAAATTTGGACTGGCCGTTGGCAACGAATTCGGGTTTGTGTTTACATCGAGGAATTCGCGTTTACAACTTCCAAGCAGGAAAGTTGCCAGTATGACGATTGAAAAATATTTTAATTTCATTTCTTCTTTTTTAATATTAAAACCTAGAATGACAGATTAAGGTTAACTCCGTATTGCCTAACGGGAGGTGTTTGACCTGTGTTATTGATACCTACACCATTTCCAGTAGTAAAACTAAATTCGGGGTCGGTGTAAAAATTTGATTTGTCAACTATGGTAAACAAGTTCCTTCCGTAAACTGCTATAGTTGCATTGGTGATAAACTTACTCTTCCTTAAAAAATCAGCTGGAACATTATAGGATAAGTTTACATCTCTAAACTTGATAAACCATCCCGGAGTTACAAAATTCTCTGTGATCAACCTGTATTGGTCAACCCACAAAGCATATTCAGCTTCTCTTACATTAATAGTAGTATTAGGCACAAATTTACCGGTACCATCATCGTATGCTGAGTTAGGAAACACATGAGGATTACGATCGGATGTCCAGGCACCTGAGCCCGTAAAAGTCATATCTCTACCCAATTGATGGTAGATTACATTACCACCCCTGTATTCAAAATTAGCAGCAAGAGTAAAATTTGAATAATTAAACCTTGTTCCCCAACCTAAAATATGTTTAGGAATAGTCCTTCCAAAATTTTGTAAAATAGATTTACGAATTGGATACCCTGTAGTTTTGTTTATTACAACACGGCCTTCCGGATCCCTTGTGTATGGAAGTGCTTTTAACTGTGGAAAACTCATACCGGTAATCACATTGGTATTTGCGTATGAGTAACCACCATATTGAAATTCGTTTACGCCGGGGTAAAGGTTTACCACTTTGTTATCGTTGTACGAATACCTGGCGCTAACTTCCCATCCATACTTCATTTTCTTTAACACCTGTACACGCAGGTCAGTTTCGTAACCCCAGTTTTTTGTTTCGCCTACGTTAATTCTAAGTTGAGGAAAACCAGTTGAAACCGGGATTTTTACATCAATAACCTGGCCTTTTGAAGTTTGTGTATAGTATGTTCCTTCAAGGCTTACACGACCTTTGAAGAATTGAAATTCGCCACCTGCTTCGTAAGAAGTTACGAACTCAGGCTTTAAACCAGCATCCGGAGTAAGGTCACCCACAGTTAAACCAACCGTGTTTCCATAAGGGAAACCTCTACCATTAGGATAAGAAAGGTCAAGACCGTAAATAACACCATCACCTAAATTATCGTTTCCATTGCGGTTAAAGCCTGCCCTTAATTTAGCATAGCCCAGCACGCTTCCTTTTATAGCCGGAAATGCATCAGTAAGAATAGCAGAAACGTCAACACCATAGTAAGGATAAGAATATAAATTAGTAGCCCTGGTTGGTTTAAAAAACTTAGAGGTTGCGTCGTAACGGAATGAACCATGTACAAATATGAGGTCTTTCCAACCAGTAGTAAGGTCAGCATAATAACCATATTTTCTTTCTGTACTATTTGCTTCACCACCGGCTAACTCACCACGGCGGTTTGATACGTTATAAATTTCGGGTACTACAATTGATCCGGAACCAACGTTGGTTTGCTTGGTTTTACGCTGGTATACGTTAAAACCTAAAATCAGTTTATTAGAGAAATTGCTTACATTTTTAGAAATTTGCACTTGAATATCATTATTGATAACATTCTCGCTGCTAATCTGGTCAAACACAGATCCCTGAATATCGGTACCTGCGCGGTCTATACCATCGTAATCATTCGCATAATCCCATGGAGCTGGTACAAAAGCGCTGTTTTTAGCCCAGTCAGAATATAAGAACTGACCGGTGTAATTTTTACGGTTACGTGTATTTTGTATAACACCTATCCTGTTGTAAAAATTTAACCAGGGTAATGCCTGATAATTCACATCAAGGTTACCGGTAATATTTGCATCCTGGTAGTTCTGACGATTGTTATCTTTATTAAAGTAAGGATTGTTATAATAATCGTCGTAAAAACCATTAGGGTTTGCAAACTTGTTAGTTCTCCAATCTTTTAAACTTGAAATAGGAATATGTGGAGCTACGTTTAATACGTCAAAATAAAAATCAGAAGTTGTTCTATTTACTGCATTTTGTACATACGCAGCATTGAAACCTACTCTAATTTTATCAGATGTTTTTGTTGCAGCAAGTCGAACGCCTGTTCTTTTGCTTTCATCTCCCGGCACAATGCCCGCGGTTTTATTGTTTTCAATTGACATGTAATAAGAACTTGTCTCATCACCGCCACTAAAACCTACCTGGTTGTTAATGGTATATCCTTTATCAAAAGTTCTTCTTCTTTCGCCAGGAATGTTTGCATAAGGAATAATCAACTTATCCCCATCCTCGGTTACTCTACCTATAATCCTATTAGTGTTGTCATAACGGTCTCCATATTGTTGATTTTCAAACGGACGCCAGTTGTCTTTCATCCTTTCTAAGTAATCGGTTTTGTAACCTGGGGCACCAAAGCTGGTTGCGTAATGCGAACCATTACCAAATTCGCTTTGAAAATCGGGTAAGAAACTAATTTGATCGTAGTTTAGACCACTTGAATAAGTAACTTTTAATTTACCTTTTGAACCCTTTTTGGTAGTAATAACCAGAGCACCGTTTACACCTTGCGAGCCGAAAAGCGTTGCTGCCTGTCCACCTTTCAACACCGTTACGCTTTCAATATCGTTTGGGTTTATAAGTGACAAAACGCTTTGCGATGTGTTAGGTATACCATCAATAACAATCAAAGCATCATTACTACCGGTTAACGACCGGTAACCACGTAACACCACTTTTACCTGTGGATCAACACTGTTGTCAACATTATAAATGGCCAAACCTGAAACCTTACCTGACAAACTTTGAGCCAGTTGGGGAGAACGACCTACAGTAATATCCTCATTGGAAATTTTTGCAAGGGAATATCCCAACTCTTTGGCCCTTCTTCTAATACCCTGGGCGGTAACCACCACCTCATCAATCAAGGCGATACTGCGGTCCAATACAACACGATAATTGTTTTCTGATCCTACTTTCTGCTCAAATGCACGGTAGTTGGTAGAAGATATTACAAGAACATCCCCTGTTTTGGCACTGATAGAAAACATTCCGGTAGCGTCAGCGGAAACCCCCGATGTGGTT
>JANPPB010000842.1:0-1921 GCA_031428295.1 Segetibacter sp.
GTGTGGTATTGGGTACAGGTTTAGGCAGTTTTATCAACCACATAAAAATAACTGCACAGGTTGGGTACGAAGAAATCCCTCATTTTCCACATGCCACAGTAGAATCGCATAAGGGCCAGTTGATCGTTGGGATGGTAGGCACCAAAAAGGTGATAGCCATGCAGGGTAGATTTCATTATTACGAGGGATATAGCATGCAGGAAATTACATTCCCCATACGGGTGATGAAACAGTTGGGCATTCAGCAGTTGTTGCTGAGCAATGCGGCAGGAGGCATCAATTTAGATTATAAAAAAGGCGCCCTGGTTTTGCTGGAAGATCATATAAACCTGCTACCCGAAAATCCGTTAAGAGGTTTACATGGCCCCGGTTACGGAAACCGTTTTGTAGACATGAGTGCTCCTTACAATACCCTGTTAAATCAAAAGTTTATACGCATTGCCAATACCACTGGTGTTGAGTTAAAGCAAGGTGTTTATGCATCGGTTATGGGACCAAATCTTGAAACAAGGGCTGAGTACAGATACATTAAAATGATTGGTGCTGATATGGTGGGGATGAGCACTGTGCCCGAAGTTATTGTTGCCAATCATGTAGGCTTACCATGTGCCGCAGTTAGTGTAATAACAGATGAATGCGATCCTGATAATTTGCACCCCATCAATATAGCAGATATAATAAAAGTGGCGGGCGAAGCGGATACAGTTTTATCAAAGTTGTTTGCTGATGTAATAAGCAACGATTGAGGTTACCAGTAAATAAACCATTTCCCTTCATCATCTTTTGAATAGGCAAGGCCATTGCTCATGTGATGCTCCTCCTTACCGGTGTTTTGATTAACGGTAACCTTTTTCTCATATACTCTAATGCCATTATTTTCCCTGGTTAAGTATACAACCAATGCATTAATGGTTGGGGCAACTTCGTGCAGCCACTGTTCTTCACTTTCCTTTACAAATGCCTGGCTCATGGTTTAAAACTTTAGGTAAACATGCAGCATAAAAACTATGCCCTGATACTAGTGCATAGGTTCAATGCATTTACCGATTACGATGTGTTGATATCACCTTTAGTTTGGGGATCACCTGTTTTTCTTTTAACTGATCCCTTTCTATTTATAACATCCAAACGGGAAAAAACTATTTTCAAAAGGTTTTACAACCGTTCTTACAGTTTCACTTTTAAAGCTGTGGCAAAATTTTAAACTTTAGTCAATGCAACAACTACATAAAAACCGGTTGATTACTGTAGACGCTTTAAGGGGGTTTGCCTTATTAGGAATTATGCTTGCCCATTTTATCTATTGGTATACTGCCGGACCCTTACCACAGGAAATGTTTTCGAAGTACCAGGGAATAGGTGCAACAATAGCAAGCATCTTTACAGAGCTTTTTGTAAGTGGTAAATTCTTTGCCTTCTTTTCATTTCTTTTTGGGTTGAGTTTTTACCTGCAAATGCGGGGATTGGAACACAATCAAAAAACTTTTATAAGTCGCTATGCCTGGCGTCTAACACTGCTCATGATTATTGGTGTCATACATCACGCCATGTGGCAGGGAGATATTTTATCTATTTATGTACCCCTGGGTTTTGTATTGCTGACCATGCGAAAGCTCAGCAATAAGTGGATCCTTATCCTGGGCATATTGCTTGCCATTAATGTACCGGGCAAAGTATACGAGGCAGTAAATTTTCTTATTACGAAACCCGGCGCTCCCAATTTTGACAGCTTTGCAAACGAAGCCAAACAGTACAACGATATTATTATGAAGGGAGGCTGGCTAACTATTTTTAAATACAACCTTAGCAGGTTTATAACCAAATTTCAGTTTCAGGTAGATAGTGGACGCATTTACATTACGCTTGGTTTCTTTTTATTAGGCACTTACACAGGCCGCAAAAAATGGTTTGAAAATTTAGA
>JANPPB010000843.1:0-3348 GCA_031428295.1 Segetibacter sp.
TTTGGTTTTATTGGCAATCATGTATTGCAAGGCAAGGGTATGCGCATGGGCAATATCCGAAACGTGTATATAATCGCGGATGCAGGTGCCATCTCTCGTAGGATAATCTTTTCCAAAAACAGTTAGCTGCTCAATTTTTCCGATGGCTGTTTGCGTAATTGCAGGTACCAGATTGGCAGGTTTACCTAAAGGAAGTTCGCCTATTGAAATGGAGGGATGTGCACCTACCGGATTGAAATACCTGAGTAATATGGCTTGGGAACCCCCAATTTTTACGATCCATTTTAAAATATCTTCTCCCATTTGCTTGGTTGCACCATAAGGGGATTCAGCATTCTTGATAGCAGAGTTTTCAGTAACGGGCAATGTATCAGGATTGCCATATACGGTACAACTCGATGAAAATACGAAATGCGGAACTCCAAATTCCTCCACGCATTTCATTAAGTTGATTAGCGAAAAAAGATTGTTCTCAAAATACATTAGTGGCTGCTCAACTGATTCGCCAACAGCTTTGTAAGCTGCAAAATGAATGATGCCTCCTATGTCGTCATTCTCCTGGAAAACCGCACGGGTATCGTTGTAGTCCTTTAGATCGACGTTGTAATTTTTTATTTTTTTGCCGGTAATTTTTGATATGCCATCCAACAAATATTTTGTTGAACGGGAATTATCGTCAATGGAGATCACATCAAACCCATTTTCTAATAAGTCTACTATGGTGTGAGATCCAATATATCCGCACCCACCGGTTACCAAAATTTTTTGCATAGAAGAATAGATTAATTAACAATTGCAAAATAAAGTAAATACGTGAAATAGGACTATTGAATGCATGCGTTACACAAACAACTGCAGCAGAAAGAAGATGAAGGCTGCGAGCAGTGCACTTACCGGTATGGTTAATATCCAGGCCCACAACAAGTTTACCGTTACACCCCACCTTACTGCAGATAAGCGTTTGGTTGCACCTACGCCTATGATTGCACCTGTAATTGTATGTGTGGTACTTACCGGAATTTTAAAATGCTCCGTGAGGAAGAGGGTTATTGCACCCGCCGTTTCGGCAGCTACACCTTCTAAAGGGGTAACCTTTGTAATACGGGTGCCCATTGTTTTTACAATCTTCCAGCCGCCGCTCATGGTACCAAAAGCAATGGCAATAAAACAGGAGATAGGAACCCAATCAGGAATTTGATTAAAACTTTCTATATAATTACTAGCCAACATGGCTGCACCAATTAAGCCCATAACTTTTTGGGCATCGTTACCCCCGTGGCCTATACTAAAAGCTGCCGATGAAACCAACTGCAATCGCTTAAACCATTTTTCTGCCTTGTATGGATTAGACCTTTTTGATAGATGTACAATGATGATGGTAATTACAAAAGCGATGACCATACCTATGAGTGGTGCAAACACTATAAATGAGATAATAGGTAAAACCTTGCTTGCTACAATAACTTTTAAGGTTCCATAATGCGCCACAGCACCTCCAATCAAACCGCCTATCAATGCATGTGAAGAGCTTGAAGGAATGCCAAACCACCAGGTAATCAGGTTCCAGATTATGGCAGAAAGCAGGCCGGCAAGTATAACATACATGGCCAGGGGGTCGCCTCTGGTAAGCGTCACACTTTTTGCAATGGTGTCTGCAATACCAAATCCACCAATAATATATTTTGAAATAAAGAAGGCTGAAAAGTTAAAAAACGCTGCCCATATAACAGCCTGAAAGGGAGTTAATACTTTGGTTGAAACAATGGTAGCTATAGAGTTGGCCGCATCGTGAAAACCATTAATGTAATCGAAAATAAATGCAAAGACTATGATGATGATTAATATTGCAGTCATACTATTTGTTTACCGGAAAATGTTGTGAAGCGGCTTACGCGTATTTAACAATGATTGACTCTATAACATTGGCGGCATCCTCGCACTTATCGGTAGCAATTTCCATCACCTGG
This sequence comes from Segetibacter sp., assembly GCA_031428295.1. Lineage (GTDB taxonomy): Bacteria > Bacteroidota > Bacteroidia > Chitinophagales > Chitinophagaceae > Segetibacter. The sequence continues at coordinate 1,968 of JANPPB010000843.1, forward strand.
TATATTTCTCTCTTCTTAATAACCTCTTTGAAATCGTTTTCCTGATTAAATAATTTTTCTATGCTCAGGTCAAAAATATCATCGGCCTGGTTTTCAATATCGTTTACCCTAACTAAGGCCTCAGTAATCAGGCGAAGATTTTTCATATCCCGCAACTCCTTTACCGCACATTGCACATGTATCGTTCCCTGTTCTATTAACTCAGCCATTTTCTTTATACCTGTATCGTTGGGGTTTACTCTGTAGAAGTTTATCTTTTTTGCCGATGCATATATATAGTCTGCAATATCATCAAGAGCCGATGCAAGTGCATGAATGTCTTCGCGGTCGAAAGGAGTAATAAAATTTCGCCCTAACTCAGTAAAAATTTTGTGGGTATGATCGTCGTTAATGTGTTCAAGGTCTTCAAGTTGGGTGGTAAGCGAAGCTCTTTTATCGTAGTCTGGCTCGTTAACTATTTGCTTTAATACTGCACCCATTTTGTGAACCGTCATGCCAACTTCCTCAAATAATTCATAGAACACTTTGTTCTTAGGCATAAATAGTTTTCCGAAAGAGTTAAGACCCATACTTTAATAGTTTCGGCAAAAATATAATTATGATGCCAAGACCGCTATAAAAGTTTTTTCTTAATGATTACATAATATACAACATGTGAAAAGTGTGTGAATATTTTGTAGTTAGATAAGGGAAATAGGGTTTATAAAACATACATGTATAACAATTCTGAAGGGTTCTTAATATTCTGATAACATTGGCGTAACAATTACGAAATAAAGGGATGATAATTTTGCAGCATGAAAACACGAATGGTCGCGAAGGCATTTATTTATTTATCAATTTTCATCTTCATATTAAGTACTTCAATTGTTGCACAGCAGTTAAGAATTAATGGAAAAATTCATAACTCAAGAAACGAACCGTTGGTTGGTGTAACGGTAAAATTAGAAGGTACCTCCAGGGGTGTATCCTCTGATGTGGAAGGTAATTTTAGTTTACAAGTCGCAGATGGTAAAAAAGTAACCCTTCTTTTTTCAGCTATAGGTTATCAGGACAAAACTCTGCCGCTTGTTGCACCGGGTGCTGAAGAACTATTGATACTTCTGGAGGATGCTCAAAAAACATTAGAAACTGTTACAGTCCAATCTTCGTCTATAAAAAAAGAAAGCATTAACTCTTTAATAGCTTATCAAAAAAATACCAGTACAGTTTCACAGGTAGTTTCAGCCGAAGCTATAAGAAGATCGCCGGACAGAAATACCGGTGAGGTACTAAAACGTGTACCCGGTACCAGTATACAGGAAGGCAAATATTTAGTGGTAAGAGGTTTAAGCGATCGTTATAACCAGGCAATGCTTAATGGAATTTTGATGGGTAGTAC
>JANPPB010000844.1:0-4388 GCA_031428295.1 Segetibacter sp.
TTTCAAGAGATACCGGGTCAAGCCCGGCATGACGGCTCTTTTTACTTTTTACTTTTTACTTTTTACTTTTTACTTTTTACTTTTTACTTTTCTTCACTCTTCCTACCTCAAAATCACTACCGATCCTGATATTTTAGCAAACCCATTTTTTAAGTCAATCACGTAATAGTAAGTCCCAACAGGCAAAGGCTTACTCTTAGAGGTGCCGGTCCATGGCAGCGAACTTCCATTAGCAGTATGTATTAGCTGCCCATAGCGGTTGAACACGCTAAGGCTGGCATCCGGATAGGTTTCCAGGGCCTCAATATTCCAAACATCATTAATGCCGTCGTTATTTGGCGAGAAAGCGTTGGGTATTTTAATGGCCTTAAAGACTCTTACAAAAACATCGTCAGTTGCAAAGCCACACCCATTTTGCGAAATAACATGTAACGTATAAGTAGTATCTCCCGGTGGATTGATGAGCGGTGATAAAGAGCTTATATCGCTTATGAAAGCGGCAGGTGTCCAGAAAAAACGAATGTTTCCACCGCTGGCGCTTCCTTTTAAAGTAGCAGTGTTACCCTGCAACATTTTAACATCAGGTCCGGCGTTGGCAACGGGCTTTGATAGTATGGTAACCACTACACTATCGTATGCAGTACAAACACCATTGCTTACTGCTACCACGTATTGTGTAGTGGTATCAGGCGAGGCTAAAGGCGAGGCAATACCAGGTAATGAAAGCCCCCTTGAAGAAGTCCAGGTATACGTGGTACCGCCGGTAGCATTTAAACGGGTACTTGCCCCCTGGCAAATGGAAATATCTACGCCTGCATTTGCAGTTACTTTCGAGCTAACTGTTACAATGGTAGAATCCCTGGCAGTACAACCTTTATCAGAAGTAACCTGCACATAATACTTTCCGGCATTCGCTTCCTGCAGTGGAGCAATAACCGGTGCCTGGCCAGTAGTAATATAACCGTTTGGGCCTGTCCAACTATAATTTTGGCCATTGGCGGCAGAAAGGGTAACACTCTCACCAATGCACTTAGGACTGTTGTTTGCTGCCCCAGGTACCGGATTAGTATTTACACGAATTACAATGTTATTTGACACCACACGACACGTAGGTATCGAGATATTTGTTCCCTGGGCTACTGCCATCCTAAACAAAAAAGTATTTAATGAATTTCCATTAATGGTAGTGCTGTATGTATTGGAGGTAGCACCTGGAATATCGTTCCAACTATTGTTATTACTGCTGGAGGATTGCCATTGATAGAATGTATTTGCATCGGCCTGCGATGCAGTTGCCTGCATAGTTATGATGGCAGTTTCTCCCAGGCATAAATCCCTGGTATCTGTACCTCCTGCAATAGTTCCGGTAACTTTTGCACCACATGGCCTAAAGGTAATGTCGTCGAGCAATAAGTCGTTACCACAACCACCCGGTGCATTATTAATCATTCTTATAACAACCGAGGTAACAGCCAAAGGAGTGACAAAAAAGTTGCCGTATTGTTTCCATTCTGGTACACCTGTAGAAAAAATATCTCCTGTTTTGTAAGTCAATAAATTTTGGCCTGTAAGGGTTTCTATCAAAAAAGTAACATTGGGCCGGTTACCATTGCTGCTGCACGCAGAAGGTTTCAACATGTTTAAAATCCATGATGCAAATTCGTAAGTTGTTCCTCCGCACAAGCCCCTTACCGTGTCAATATAAAATACTCCGGGACTGTTTGATGCATTAATGATCATCATATACCCGTTATTATCACCCGGGGTATGGTCTTCATTAATAGTGTGCCAGCTGTCATTAAAACAAGCTACTGTGGATGTGCCTATACCATAAAAACCATCACTTGGACAACCCGTTGACTGGTAACCGTAATTGGTAACGCCGGGTTCTAACGGCGGACCGGGATTGGAGCCCTGTCCAAAAGTGATATTAACAACAGGATCGCCAAGGCTACCTGAACAAAGCTGGGCATGTACTGAGACAGTTGTAAAAAAAGAGGACAACACCACAAACAGCATTGTCCGTATTAAAATTTTCAATTCGTAGGTTTTGCTATCATTAAACTGGCGACAATTTAAATATTTATATGATAGTACAGCAAAAACATTCTTACCTAAAATCATCTTCAGTAAGATCGTCTTCTTCATTTACTGTTCCAAAATTCATCATGCTGCCCATCAGGTCTTTAAATTCTATTTTTCCTTCGAGGGTCTTTTTGCTGATGAGCGAATATGAAGAGAGGCCATGTAACACAAATTCCATCAGCAAAGCATTTTCCTTGGCATTGGCTTTTGGAAAATGCTTTTTTACAAAAGCATGCAATCCATCTACCTGGTACAAAGCATTTACTTTAATGGCATCCGTACTATCCAGCAACAAGTCTAAATGATTACCGCTATCAAACCACCTTGTAATTGCTTTATATGGGTTCTCTTCTTCCTGCTTAGCTTGCCCTGGCTTGGCTGTTCTTCTTTTTTTGGAGATCTCAGGGTTTGGAAAGTATTGAATAAACTGCGTACGAATTGCCTTCTCTAACAAATTAACCGCTACCTGGTATGGCCCTTCCTGCTCACCTTCGTAAACCAATTCTATCTTACCGGTTATGGCCGGTATAATGCCTGTCAGATCACTTATCCAAACCTGCGTTCCTTCTTCGTTATGAATAATTGCTCTGCGTTCAGCACTGCTTACTGCGTTCTCGTAAGCTGCAATAGTTAATCGTGCACTCACGCCACTTTTCTTATCTACATATTCGTTGCTGCGTGCCTCAAAAGCAACTTGCTCAATCAGCCGTTTAACCAGGTCACTCACATCCACTTTATCCAGTTGAGCCTGCAAAATATCAGCCTCCTGCCCGGTAATTAATAAAGAAGTTTCAATTGTCTTTGGATAGTGCGTTAGTATCTGGCTTTCTATCCGGTCTTTTAGAGGTGTAACTATGCTACCCCTATTGGTGTAATCCTCGGGGTTGGCTGTAAAAACAAACAAAATATCCAGCGGCATTCTCAACTTAAAACCACGGATTTGTATGTCTCCTTCCTGCAAAATATTAAATAAGGCTACCTGTATTCTTGCCTGCAAATCGGGCAACTCGTTTATAACGAAAATGCTCCTGTTGCTTCGCGGAATAATTCCATAATGGATCACCATTTCATCTGCAAAACTCAGCTTTAAGTTAGCTGCTTTAATAGGGTCAATATCACCAATAAGGTCGGCAACACTTACATCCGGCGTAGCCAATTTTTCGCCATAGCGTTCACTTTTATGTATCCAGTGTATGGGGGTTTCATCAGCATGTTGTGCAATAAGATTCCTTGCAAACTTGCTCATGGGTTTTAAAGGATCATCATTTATTTCGCTACCTGCAATTGCCGGAATATATTCATCCAATAAATCAACCATCTGCCTTGCCATTCTTGTTTTTGCTTGTCCGCGCAAACCTAAAAACAAAATATTATGACGGCTCAACAAGGCTCTTTCCGTATCAGGTATCACCGTATCATCGTAACCAATAATACCTGGAAAAGGGTTCTCCCTGCTCCTGATTTTTACAATCAGGTTTTCCCTGATTTCCTCTTTAATGCTTTTTGTTTTATAACCACTTTTAATTAGTTCTCCCAATGTTTTAATCTTCTGAATATTCATTATTATTTTTTGTCTGCTTTAATTATAAAACTCCCATGGTGATAAAAGTTTGACGTTCATTTAAAATTTAGAGAGATGTGTAATGATCTTTACAAGATATTATATTGATGGCATTTTCAGTGACCTGGTACACAAGCCTGTGCTCCTCAGTTATTCTCCTGCTGTAGTAGCCTTTTAAATGATGTCTTAAAGGTTCGGGCTTCCCGGTTCCTTCAAAAGGGTGGCGTAAAATATCATCAATAAGATCGGCGATCTTATCCTGTATTTTTTTGTTCTCGTTTCTCCACGAGTTGTACTCTTCGAAAGCAGTTTTAGTAAAATTGATAGTTCTCATTTTCTCAATTCCTCAGGTGTCATCGAAATAATATCTCCGCTATTTAGTTCATTGATGGACCGTACAAACTTGCTCCTGTTTGATTTTGTAGATAAAAGAAAAAAAGTATCGTCCTCATCTTCTTCTACAGTAATAACCAATTGCTTTTTTCCAAAAGCGTTTTTTAACTTTTGAACAAACTCATCATTCAATTCATCTGAAGAAATATGAAATGTTGTAGTCATAATTTTTTTTTAAAAATGTAGTAAAGTGCAGATACTAATAGACCGTCTTTCGTTTGCCGCTTTCAAAATCTTTAAATATAAAAGCACCCAACTTATCGAGCGAAGCAAAGAATGCCTTACCATGATTGGTCTCTGTAAACTCAGTAACAAAGCGTTGCAGGTAAGGGTCGCTTGCAATCATAAA
>JANPPB010000845.1:0-3120 GCA_031428295.1 Segetibacter sp.
TGTTAATCATCAACAGTAGTATCTTTAGTCGTCTTTTGTTCGGGCGGATGTTTTTCAAATATCACACCTGCACAAATACGTCAACGTTGGCAGTAACCTTATTGGCAGACATCATAATTCATTACTTCAGTAGGAATAAATGAGAAAAGTAGCTTTTGTAAACATCGTAGACGAAACGCATAAACTGATGATTTACCAATCTTGCGATGGCGTTTACCTTTTCGGTTACGACTGTATTCAAGACGCACCTTCTAAGTGGGATAATTGGTTTGAAGACATCGAAACAGCAGAACAATACTGCAGTAACAACTACAAAATCGCTGACAACAAGTGGATTTTAATTTCAGACCCTTTTGAAGACTGCCAACACGATTTTATTATGCCGACAAGAATAAAAGGTTGTGACAGCGGAAAACCCGAATATGGAAAATTTGAAACATTGATAAATAAACGATGGGTTGACACTTTCTCATTTGACAAACATCAAAGTTTGAGTGGTTTGACAGGTAACGAGCGACTTTTTGTTACAGGTTTAATCAATGAATTTGACACCGCCAAAAAAAGCGACAAAATAAAAGCAAGACAGATTTTAAAAGCATTAGACTTTGACGATAAATCCATCCAGCGCATAGTGTGACAGAAAGGCTACTGCCAACAAGGGTATTTGCAATAGCAGGGCTCGACGTTGTTAGCTTCGGCTTCGGTTCGCTGTTGTACCGCATATCTCGGCTGGACGTTACCTATTTGGCTTTTAAACATATTTTGTACATTAGTTTTTCATTCGGCATTTGTTTCGGCAGACGGAACTCGGAAGCCCCTGCCATCGCAAATACCTGTTCGTTAGCGGTAACCATCTCGGATGTAACTTTCTATCTTAAAAATAGTAATCAAAATGAAAAATAAATTAATGCTATTCTTATTTATACCATGGTGTTTATGTTCTAACGCACAATTCTTAAGCGATTCTTTTTTAATTGACAGTCATTACCGAACCTTTCATTTTAAAAAGCCTTCTCCACTAAATACTAAATCAAGTTTAATTTTTATTCTGCATGGCTCCGGTGGTTCAGGAGAACGGATTATGCAAAGAGCCGAAAAGCTAGAAGTAATTGCAGAAAGAGAAAACATATTAATGGTTTATCCCGATGGATATAAAAATTATTGGAATGAATGCCGTAAAATGGCAACCTCTGTTGCAAATCTTGAAAACATCGATGAGAATAGTTTCTTCAATAAAATGATTGACTATTTTATTTCTAAATACCAAATAAGTTCAGACCATATTTTTGCAATTGGAACTTCTGGAGGCGGACACATGGCGTATAAGCTCGCTATAACAATGCCGGAAAGATTCAAAGCTATTACCGCTATCATTGCCAATCTTCCGGATACCAGTAATATGGATTGTATTGAATCAAAATCACCTATGTCTGTTATGATCATCAATGGCACAAGTGATACATTAAATCCTTATGAAGGAGGAGAAATGAGGACAAGTACGGTTAAATTGGGCAAGGTGCGCTCCACGGATGAAACCTTTAAATACTGGGCTGCAATGGATGGATATAAAGGGAAACCCAAAAAAGAAAATCTACCCGATACTGACCCTACAGATGGAAAAACTATTGAAAAATATAGCTTTAAAAAGAATAGAAAACGTGAAGTTGTGCTTTTAAAGGTAATTAATGGAAAGCATGATTATCCTAATGATATTGATGTTTACTTGGAAGCCTGGAGTTTTTTTAAAAGGCAGATTTATCCAAAATAAGCCTACCGCTAACGAGAGTATTGCTACAAGTGGGGCTGGACATTTAAACATCAGCTATGTGCTACTATCAACAGTAGTTCGGGCTTGACGAATAAAGCCAAGCAGAAGTTCTTATCTTCATCAACAAAACAAAAACAATCTGCAGTTCCGGCAGGACGTAATAAAATATCCCACCTGCAGCAATACCTGTTCGTTAGCGGCAAGCAATTTGGCAGTCCTTGCTTTAAAAATTTCGCTCCTAATAGACATCCTTTTTGGCTAACTTTGACAAAACACCATAAGCAATGCTGACACTCAACGCTATACTGAAAGAGATGAAAGACGTCCCAGTTAATCGCTTGGAAGAACTTTATCAATTTGTTCATTCTCTAACACCGACAACCAAACAAACTGAAACCTTGCGAAAGAAAATCCTTTCGTTTGGTGGTGCGTTTAGCGACATGAGCAGTAAGGATTACGCAGACTATCTCAATCAGACAAAGAAATCAAGAGCAAAACTTTTTGAACGCAATATTGGCTTATGAAACCTTCAATGCTTGACACTGATATTCTTTCGGAATTTTTACGAGGCAATTCAAAAGTTATCGCCAAGGTTGACGAACATCTTAAGGAATATGGTTACATCAATTTAAGTATCATTACCTACTACGAAATTCTAAATGGACTTTTATACAAGGACGCAAGAAAACAGTTAGCAAAATTTGAAGAGTTTGTAGAACTCAACAAAGTAATTCCGTTGACATTGAGAATGGCAAAAACGGCAGCAGTTATTCAAGCCGACCTTAGAAAGAAAGGAACAGAAATAGGACACACAGATACTTTAATTGCAGGCATTGCAATGACTAGTGAACTTCAATTGGTAACTAATAATACAGACCACTTCAAACGAATTAAAGGTTTGGACATTGCTAATTGGACTAAGTGACCACTCCGAAACTTTGCCAGCCGCTAACAAAAGTATTGCTGCAATTGGGGCTTGACGGAAGTCCAATCAGCAGCAGTGCATATCCAAGCTTTATATCCGGCGGACGGAATTCTGCCGGTCATTAGTTCTTAACTTCGGCTTTTGCTTATAAATTTAGCTTCGGTTCCGGGCGGACAGTTGGTCAATTCCCCAACTACAGCAATACTCAATCGTTGTAAGCAACCCTGTGGGAATGCACTCTAATATTCGGGGAGTGACAACTGACAAAACACAACGTTTATGAAAAAAATATTGTTTATCATACTTAAAGACAAAGACCCACCAAAAGAATTTTTGGTGTTAAATTAAATAACCTATATTATAAAATCAAATTCAAAAAATTTATAAATATGAGAAATATAAAACTAATGATGCTTGCTGCATTTGT
>JANPPB010000846.1:0-1682 GCA_031428295.1 Segetibacter sp.
CCCAACTTCATCAGGCATTATAACCACATTGGTTTTCAAAGTTATTTTGTACACCCCACCATGCTCGAAACCATCGATAAACTTCGCTTTGATTGTTTTAGGGTTGGTAAAGTGAAAGAAAATATTGAAGAAATGGAGCCTGTAATAAGAAACAGTCATTTATTTAGCTTCGATATTTCTGCCATACAACATAGCCACGCACCGGCCAACCGTTTAACACCCAATGGTTTTAACGGCGAGGAGGCTTGCACATTAATGCAATATGCGGGTATGAGCCAGCATGTAAACACTATTGGTATTTATGGATATTTACCCGATCAGGATGAGCATAATTTAACGGCAAAGCAAATAGCCCACATGCTATGGTATTTAATGGATGGTATTGGCAAAGGCAAATTAGAAGCAAAGCTGGAAGACCGAAATGATTTTAATGAATACACCATGGCCTTTTCGGAAGTAGCCACCACTTTTTTGCAGAGTAAAAAAACCGGTCGTTGGTGGATGGAAGTTCCCAATGGAAATATGGTAGCATGCAGCCATTACGATTACATAGTTGCTTCGCGAAACGAGTACCCCGAACGATGGCTAAGGGCAGCAGAGCGACTTTAAATTTTAAATCCTTTATCATCATTGGTCAGGCACCAATCGGAATGCTTTTGATGATGCGTAACAAATCTTTAAAAGGTAAAATCTTCCAATCCTAATTCCAAACGAATGAAACTTCGCCCTTTTTTGCTGAATTGGATGTTTTTCATTGGTATGATGTCAGGCTTGCTTGTGTCTTGCTCTATGCAACAAAAGATAGGGAAGCAAGCCAAGGCTTCCATTTTATCAAAGCCGGATTTTTCTATGGCCCATGTGGGCATTGCCGTATACGATGCCACTACCAATAAACCTTTGTACGAGCACAATGGAGAAAAGCTTTTTATACCGGCAAGCAATACTAAATTATTGACTTGCTATGTGGCCATGAAATATTTAGGGGATAGTTTGCCTGCGGCGATGTATACTATTGATAACGATAAGCTTATTGTGCAGGCAACCGGCGATCCTACTTTTCTGCACCCCGATTTTACCCGTCAGCCTTTGTTTGAACTTATGAAGCAAAGCCGGTTTACTTCGGTTGGTCTGTACACAAAGTTTGAGGCCAATCCGCTGGGTAAGGGTTGGATGTGGGACGATATAAATGCCGATTATATGGCAGAACGCGATCCTTTTCCCATTTATGGTAACCTGGCAACTTTTACTTTTAACGGCGATACGCTTACTACCGTGCCGCCCCGCTTACCGGTAATTGGCAAGCCCGTTCAAGGACAAGATTGGGATGTAGAACGCAACCTGGGTGGGCATTATTTCATAATTAAAAATGGGTTTGGAAATAAAGAGGCCGTCAAGACCGGTACGCTCTCAATGGAGCGGGGGTCTTTTGCTGCAGGCTGGTTGCAAGACACGTTACACAAGGATGTGGTATTTGAAAACGAGCCTGGTGAAACAGCTAAAGCCCGGGTATTATACTCCCAACCTACCGATAGCCTTTTAAAAATAATGATGCATAGAAGTGACAACTTTTTTGCAGAACAAACCCTGTTAATGGTCAGCAATAAAAAGCTGGGTGTAATGAACGATACCCAGATTATTGACACCTTGCTGAAGGAAGATTTTAAAGGCTTACCTCAACAGCC
>JANPPB010000847.1:0-7388 GCA_031428295.1 Segetibacter sp.
TAACACTAGTGTTATGTTAAGTTTAATAAAGAAAATTGGGGGTGTCCCTACGGGCCGGGCTATCCGTTCCAAGTCCTCGCCCGGCCTGCCTTTCAGGACAGTCCGTGCTGTGGGCTTTCCACTTCTATCCCTCACCCAATACGCCGGAGTACAATTAACACAGCACTATTTCCTCATTTTAAACCGTATGTAACGCTTTAAACACCCGCTTATACGTTTTTTAGTTTCCTTACCTTTGCCAGCATTTTTACCCTCGCAAAGATTTTAGATACCCATGAGCTTAAAATATAAAGAGTTTTCTGGCTTGAATTTGCCTTTAATTGAACAGGAAGTGCTGGCAAAGTGGAAAGAAACAAACGCATTTGAAAAGAGTGTTGAGTTAAGAGAAGGGGCTGTGCCTTTTGTATTTTACGAAGGTCCTCCCAGTGCCAATGGTATGCCTGGCATACACCACGTTATCAGCCGCACCTTAAAAGATTTGGTGTGCAGGTACAAAACCATGCAGGGTTTTCAGGTTAAGCGCAAAGGCGGTTGGGATACACATGGTTTGCCGGTTGAGTTAGGTGTTGAAAAAATGCTGGGTATTACAAAAGAAGATATCGGCAAAACTATTTCTGTAGCAGAATACAACGAAACCTGCCGCAGAGAGGTATTGAAATACAAAGACAAGTGGGATGACATTACCACCAAAATGGGATATTGGGTAGACCTGAAAAATCCATACATAACTTTTAAGAACGAATACATTGAAACCCTTTGGTGGATATTAAAGCAGTTGTACAACAAGGGTTATTTATACCAAAGTGTAAGCATTCAACCGTACAGTCCTGCTGCCGGTACAGGGTTAAGTTCTCACGAATTAAACCAGCCGGGTACGTATAAAGATGTAAAGGATACAAGTGTGGTGGCCATGTTTAAGGCGGAAAGGAACGACAAATCTGAATTCCTTTTTAACGCTGTCAACGGTCAACTATCAACTGACATCTATTATTTAGCCTGGACCACCACACCCTGGACCTTACCTTCAAATCTGGGTTTAACGGTAGGGCCGAACATTGAATACGTTTTGGTTCAAACGTTCAATCCTTACACGCATTTGCCTATAAACGTTATACTGGCTCAGTCATTGGTAAGCAAATATTTTAAACCTGAAGGTGAAAATGCTGATTTCCAGGAGTACAATGCTGAAAGCAAAATCCTTCCCTGGAAAATTTTGGACCGCTTTAGGGGCAGCCAGCTTGAAGGGTTAACCTATGAGCAATTGTTGCCTTACGAAGCCAATTCAATTAAAAAAATACAGGAGATCACGCCGGGAGCTCAACCTTTTAAAATAATGTTGGGCGACTTTGTAACTACCGAAGATGGTACCGGCATTGTACATACGGCTCCCGCCTTTGGTGCGGATGACTTTAAAGTGGGATCGAAATATGGCATCGGAATTCTAACCATGGTCGATCGCGAAGGCAAATTTGTGGATGGATTGGGAGAATTTAGCAACCGCTATGTAAAAAATTATAAAGACGAAGATGGTTACCAGGATGTGAACGTGGACATTTCGGTGAAATTGAAAAAAGAGAACCGGGCTTTTAAAGTTGAAAAGTACGAGCACAGCTATCCGCATTGCTGGCGTACCGATAAACCGGTATTGTATTACCCGCTGGATGCCTGGTTTATTAAGACGACTGCAGTTAAAGAAATAATGGTTGAATTAAATAAAACCATTAACTGGAAACCAAAATCAACCGGCGAAGGCCGTTTTGGTAACTGGCTGGAGAATATGGTGGATTGGAATTTAAGTCGCAGCCGTTATTGGGGCACACCGTTGCCAATCTGGAAAACCGAAGATGGTTCGGAGCTGGTTTGTATTGGTTCCATTGAAGAATTGAATATCGAAATCAGGAAGGCTAACGATGTATTGGGCGGCGATGTAAATAAACATTACCTGCACGAGGGCATTCTAGACCTGCATAAACCCTATGTTGATGATATTATTTTAGTGAGTGAAAGTGGACAACCGATGCGCCGGGTGCCTGATCTGGTGGACGTATGGTTCGACAGTGGTGCTATGCCATTTGCCCAGTGGCACTTTCCTTTTGAGAATCAACAGGAGTTTGCTAACAATTATCCGGCAGACTTTATAGCCGAGGGGGTTGACCAAACGCGTGGCTGGTTTTATACCCTCCATGCAATCAGCGCATTATTAAAAGAGAGTGTGCACGAAGAATTGGCTAAACATGGCATTGCGGTTAAAGAGGAGAAATACCCTGGCCTTGCTTACAAAACCGTTGTTTCTAATGGTTTGGTGCTGGATAAGAATGGTAATAAAATGAGTAAGCGCCTTGGCAATGTGGTCGATCCTTTTTCTACTATCGAAAAATTTGGTGCCGATGCTACCCGTTGGTACCTAATAACAAATGCCAGCCCGTGGGATAGCCTTAAATTCGACATTGGCGGCATCCAGGAAATTCAGCGGAAGTTTTTTGGAACCTTATATAACACGTACCAGTTTTTTGCTTTGTACTCCAATATTGATGGTTTTGCATTCAGCGAGGCGTACATCCCTGTAAAAGAGCGTCCCGAAATTGATCAATGGATTTTATCGTCTTTAAACAGCCTGATACAATCTGTAACTATTAGCATGAACGATTATGAGCCCACACAGGCGGGCAGGGCAATCGAAGATTTTGTGGACGAACATTTAAGTAACTGGTATGTAAGACTTTGTCGCCGCCGGTTTTGGAAAGGGGAGTATGAGCATGACAAAATATGCGCTTACCAAACTTTGTACGAATGCCTCGAAACGGTTTTACGCCTGATGGCGCCCATATCACCATTTTTCAGCGATGCCATTTTTGGAAACCTGAATGCGGTTACCCAAAGGTTTAAAGTTGAGAGCATTCATCATGCGGATTTCCCCGTTGCCGATACATTAGTGATCGACAGATTACTGGAGGAAAGAATGCAATTGGCACAGGACACCAGCTCGTTGGTGCTAAGTCTTCGAAAAAGAGTAAACATTAAAGTAAGGCAGCCATTACAAAAAGTTTTAATACCTGCTTTAAATGCCGGCATGCAATGCCAGCTTGAAAAGGTTGAGGATTTGATTAAGAGTGAAGTAAACGTTAAAGAAATAGAATATCTGACGCAGACAGAGGGATTCATCAATAAAAGAATAAAACCAAACTTTGTAGCTCTTGGTAAAAGGTTAGGTTCTAAAATGAAAGCAGTCAATAACGCCTTATTGGCATTTAATCAATCCGAAATCTCCGATTTTGAACGAACTGGCCAGGCAGTGGTTTCGGCTGACGGTATGGATATAACATTGAATTTGAATGAAGTAGATATTCTGGCTGAAGATATTCCAGGATGGAGTGTGGCCAGCAAAGGAAACTTAACGGTGGCTTTAGATATTACGCTTACACAAAATTTGATAAGAGAAGGCGAGGCGAGGGAATTTATAAACAGGATCCAAAATATTCGTAAGGAAAGTGGTTTTGCGCTAACGGACCGCGTCAATATTGTGGTTGAGGAAAACTCACCCATAAGAAATTCTATTAATGAATTTAAAAACTATATTTGCGCGGAAATTTTGGCAGATAACATTGACTTCGCCGGTACATTGTCTGATGGTATTCTTTTGGAGGTAAATGAAAACAAGCTAAAAGTGAGTGTAACAAAAAAAGCATAAGCTTATGGCTAAAAATCAACCCTTAAAAGTGGTAAAATCTATCTCCAAACCGTTAGTTCAGGCAAAAAAAACAGCACCGGTTAAAAAAAGTGCTCCTTTAAAAAAGACTGCCCCTGTAAAAGCAGCATCCAAAGGCAAGCCAGCTCCACCTGCAAAAAAGGTAGTTCCTCCAAAAAAAGCTGCCGCAATGCCAGCAAAGAAAGCCGCCCAACCAGGTGGTAAAGTAATTGCAGCTATTAAAAAACCAGTGGTAAAAACAAGCAAAACAACAAAGGCTCCTCAAAAAGAGGTGTCAAAAAAAATAGTAGCAGCAGTGAAAAAAAGCAATATAACAGAAAAGACAAAAGCAATAATTAAGAAAGCTGCCAAGCCCGAAATTCCGCCTCCGGCCCCGATGAGGGCGGCAAATGCAAAAACACTTGGTACTCAAAAATCAATTATTGTTCCACCCAAACCTGCAGTAAATCCAAAACCTGAAAAAGTAGTTGAAAAGAAGGCAGACAATAAGCCTTCAAAACCAGTGGTAATTCCTAAAACTTCAACTGACAAAAAAGTTACCTATGAGCCCGATTTTACTAAAAGCGTTCTAGATACTCCTGAACCAATCATTTCTATCGGGCCCATTATGCGTTACAGCGATGTTGACCTAACGGAGTTCAGAGACCTGATTAACAGAAAACTGGATGCTGCCAAAAAGGAACTTGGTTACCTACAGGGGTTAATTACCCGCAAAGACGAAATGGGGGGAGATGAAAGTGACAACCGTTATATGACTATGGAAGATGGTAGCATGAGTATGGAAAGAGAGCAATTGAGCCAAATGGCCAGCAGGCAAATTACCTTTATAGACCATTTGGAAAAAGCTATCATGCGTATTGAGAACAAAACTTATGGTATTTGCCGTGTAACCGGTAAGTTGATTGATAAAGCCCGTTTGCGTGCCGTACCACATGCCACTTTAAGCATGGAAGCAAAGTTGGGTATCACCAAATAATTTTAATATTCCTATAAAAAAAGAGGAGACTTCGGTTTCCTCTTTTTTTATGCCCTCTTTTTTTAACCATTCTACTGGTGTATGCAAGATGTGGCAGTGTAGCAGTAATGTTTAGGAACGGTAATACGCTTTCCCCGGATTTCCTTTTAAAATTTATTCGATTTCAACCCAATTGATCATAAAAAAACCTTTAACTTAAGCCCTTAACAGTTGCTTACTTAAAGGTCATTTCCTTTTTATATAATTTGATAATTGCCATATAAAACGATAGCATGAAAAATTCAAGGAGAAGTTTTGTAAAAAATTTGGGTGGTTCCGTAATGGCGCTTTCCCTTGGCTCTTCAGTTTCCGCTTCAGATGATGTTGAGCGTAAAACGCTCGTCTCAAATGCATTTGTGGCTTCGAAAGATAAAGTCAAAATCGGGTTAATAGGCAGCGGTATCATCGGTCATTACGATACAGACACTGCCCTAAAGGTTGAAGGGGTTGAACTGGTGGCCGTGTGCGATTTGTACACCGGTCGCCTGGATCGTGCAAAGGAAAAATGGGGTAGCCAGATTTTTACAACACGGGATTACCGTGAATTATTGGCTAAAAAGGATATAGATGCAGTATTGATTTGCACTCCTGATCACTGGCACCAGAAGATTGCTATTGATGCTATGAATGCCGGTAAGCATGTGTATTGCGAGAAACCTATGATCCAAAAAATTCCCGAAGGCCAGGCCATTATCGATACGCAGAAAAAAACAGGAAAAGTTTTTCAGGTGGGCAGCCAGCGGGCCAGCAGTGTAGCCATTCTGGAAGCAAAAAAATACTTTGAACAAGGCATAATAGGCGAGTTGACTTATGTTGAAGCCTACTGCGATCGCTCCGATGCAAAAGGAGCATGGCAATATTCCATACCTACCGATGCATCGCCGGAGACGATTGACTTCGATAAGTTTTTAGGCCATGCCCCAAAGGTTCCTTTTGATGCTACCCGTTTTTTCAGGTGGCGCAACTATAAAGACTATGGCACCGGTTCGGCTGGCGATTTGATTGTTCATTTGCTTACAGGACTGCATACCATAACAGGTTCTCAGGGTCCAAACAAGATTGTTGCGCTGGGCGAAATCAATTATTGGAAGGATGGGCGGGATGCGTACGATCTGATAAACTCGTTGATGACCTATCCTAAAACAGAAACCTTACCCAATTTTCAATTATATACCCGCATTAACCTGGCCGATGGAGAAGGTAAAGGTGGTTTTGGAATGAAACTAATAGGTACTGATGGGGCTATTGATATTGGATGGAACGACTTTAAAATTAGTACGCTAAAGAGAAGTGTAGCTCCCGGTTATGGGGGTTACGACTCGTTTGACAGCTTTTCTGCCAAACAAAAGGAAGATTACAAAAAGTGGTATAAGGAAAAATACGGCGACGATAAAAGTGGCATAGAAAAAGGTAAGGTTATTGAGTATAATGCACCACCAAAATATGATGACCGCCTCGACCACATGATCACGTTTTTTAATGGAGTTAGAACAGGCTCGGCTATTTTAGAAGATGCCACCTTCGGACTTCGGGCAGCCGGTCCTTCTATAGCCTGTAACATAAGTGCAGCGCAAAACAAGGCAGTAGGTTGGGATGCGATGAAAATGAAAGTGGTGTAAAAAATTAAAATTTTCTAAGGATTGGCCGAAAAATATTAAAGGTGGTCAGGGGGCGAGCAAACAAATTATAATTGAACGGACAGTGAAGGCAATAAATCAAGTTCCTGAAGACAAAGCAGAAGCAATTTCTGATTTTGCTGATTTCATTTTAAAACAATACGAAGACCAATTACTCACTAAGGGCATTACGAATTTAAATTCAAATAGTAAATCTTTTTATTTTTTGAATGATGAAGAGGAAATTTATACACTATCCGATATAAAAGAATAATATAATGGCTAAAGGGGACGTTGTTTTGATAAATTTCCCCTTCACTGATTTAAGTGGAAGCAAACTGCGGCTAGCAGTGGAATCTTCTTTTGCTGGACTTCACATGTCGAAGTGGTTTATTTTAAGGGCAAAGATTTGTTAATATTATAAAGCTTTCTTTTTGGGAAGTAATTTTAGTAAAATCAATTATGAAAACTATACTTTCTTTTCTATTTGCTTCTGTCTTATTCCTTTCAACAATTGCTCAAAACAAACAACAGTCTAAAAAAGTATTAAACCAAAATGGAGATATTGTAATCCTTGTTGGTTTTATTACTAAAGTCAATGATTCAGCAGATTTGATAGGCTCTCCCACTGTAATGAATTTTAGCGGGAAAGATTCAACTCAGTCCGTCACACTTATAGTACAGAATAAGGATAGATATAAATTTAAAGAAGCACCGGAAACGGCGTTTTTAAATCAATATGTTCAAGTGAAAGGTAAAATTGAAACTTACAAAGGCAAATCTCAAATAACACTTTATAGCGAACAACAAATTTCCATTCTAAGGGAATCTTATTCGCCAAATAAATTAGAGCCATTGTAAATCTGTGTGACAAACTAAAAAGTCCTTACTTCACCTCCTGCATATCAACCAAACGCTTGTAAATCCCACCTCTTTTAAGAAGGTCATCATGCGTGCCTCTTTCGGCAATCTGGCCCTGGTGCAACACTACAATTTCGTTTGCATGGCGGATAGTGCTTAGCCTGTGGGCAATTACAATTGAAGTACGGTT
>JANPPB010000848.1:0-1624 GCA_031428295.1 Segetibacter sp.
GGTTCCGTTGCTGTTGCAAGCTGTAAGGGCTGTTACAAAACTTAAAACGATCGCTAATTTTTTCATTTCGTTTTATAACTTTAATATTCAATTTTCTTTCCACCCGAACAATACAATCTTTTTAGCTTTTAAATCATTCGGCTTATGAAATCAACATCATATTTTCCATACTTTCTTTTATTTGGGGTGATGATAAGCAGCACCGCATTTTTGCATCTACCGCAACAGCAACTCGCCGGCGCCTGGCACGTCACTACTGATGGCGTTGATGAAGTCTTGATATTTCAGGATGGATATTTTACTCATACTGTTTATAATAAAACAGGCAAAAAGTTTTTGCGTACGTATGGAGGACCCTATACAAGCAATAAGGCAACTCTTTCTTTTACAAAAGAATTTGACACGCAAAACAACGTTGAGGTTGGTGGAGGTGTGCAAATACCATTCGTTTTATATAATCAAACGTTAAGCCTTGATTTGAATGGAAAGCAGGTAAACTTTAAGCAGTTGGATGCGGGAGCAGGGGACCTTTCAGGCGCATGGAAAATAACAGGAAGAAAGCAGGACGGGGCCATCACGCAGATCCATCAAACGGGGCCACGCAAAACACTTAAGATTTTATCGGACAGTCGCTTTCAATGGGCTGCCATTAACCCTGCAACAAAAGAATTTTTTGGTACGGGTGGTGGCAGCTACACATTTGTTGATGGAAAATATACCGAGCATATTGAGTTTTTTTCGAGGGATTGCAGCCGGGTGGGCGCCTCCTTAATGTTTGATGGCCAGCTTATAAACGGAAACTGGCACCACAGTGGCAAAAGCTCAAAAGGCGATGATATTTACGAAGTCTGGAGCCGCATCAACATGCTGCATTAGGGTGTGCCCTGGTTGGCAAATTCCTGCAATCTTTTAGCTAACACTTTTTGAAGTTCCGTTAATCTTCTGTTGGCCGGATTTTCGACCATATAAGAAATCTTATTGATGCGGCTTATATCAAATAACAAATCATCCGGAAGGTCTCTGGTCAACCTATTATCAGTTAATTGAACCTGTATGCTACCAGCGTTTTTGGGCCAGTACACTTCGGCATTCATTCTTTTCCCTTCAAAATCGTAGTACAAAGTCATATATGTTTATAAATCAGTTTTGCCTAAAGCGGTGTTGAAATAAATGCAGCCGTAATTAAGCAAGTTATTAACTTGTAAAAAAATTATAGATGAAAAAACTCTTGCTTACTTTATTAATCACTGTAACCTGTCTGTCAATTATGCAAGCCCAAACGCCTACAACTTCTGCCGGTAAAATGCTCAGGCATGTGGTATTGTTTAAATTTAAAGACGATGCCTCTGCTGCCGATGTAAAAAAAGTTGAAACAGCTTTTAAGAAATTGCCTTCCCAAATAAAAGAAATCAAAGGGTTTGAATGGGGTACCAACAACAGCCCTGAGAATTTAAACCAGGGCTTTACCCACAGTTTCTTTCTTAGTTTTAATAGTGAAGAAGACAGGGCAGTATACTTACCGCATCCTGCGCACAAGGCATTTGGCGCAGTTTTGACACCCTACCTTGATAAAGTTTTGGTTATTGATTACTGGACAAAAGATTAGGATGTATGAAGCAGCGGG
>JANPPB010000849.1:0-2136 GCA_031428295.1 Segetibacter sp.
CCCACTACCATATAAAAGGTGGTGGTTTTACCTGCACCGTTCGGACCCAATAAACCTACAATCTCGCCTTGTTTTACGTTAACTGAAACATGGTCAACCACCGTACGGTTGCGGTAGCTTTTAATAAGGTTCGTGGTATGGATGATGAGACTCAATATGTATATGGTTTCAACAAAAATAAGGCAATAGCCAAAAGTGTACATCAATCGTATGCCTCTTAACAGCTTGTTGACGTTAGTGCCGTCAAACTATACTACTGAGAACCAGGCATAAGAATCTAAAGTGAGAATAGCCAAAGCTTATTTGATCCGACTTGTTTAACAAATACACTAAAGCGTGGTCATTTTAGGCATTTCTATTCATGTTTGCCTGTGCTGTTTTATGTTTGCACTCCTTAAGATACGTTTAATGACAGTTATTGATCACATTCAACAAAGCAAAGAAACGCTGGTTTCTTTTGAAGTGCTACCTCCCTTAAAAGGCAAAAGCATTAATTCTATATACGACCATCTGGATCCGTTAATGGAGTTTAAACCATCGTGGATTAATGTTACCTACCACCGCAGCGAAAGCATGTTTAAGAAAAAGATGGATGGCACTTTTGACAAAGTAGAGGTACGTAAAAGACCCGGTACTGTTGGTATATGCGCTGCCATTATGAACCATTATAAAATTGATGCAGTTCCGCATTTTATTTGCGGCGGTTTTACTAAAAGAGAAACTGAAGATGCATTGATTGACCTAAACTTTTTAGATGTTGATAATGTGCTGGTATTAAGGGGTGATGCCGCTAAAAATGAAGCATCATTTGAACCGGAGCCCCAGGGACATTCGTATGCCATTGACCTGTTGAAGCAGGTGGTAAACCTTAACAACGGTATTTATTTAGACGAGGATATTAGAAATGGTGGTAAGACCAAATTTTGTATTGGCGTAGCGGGCTATCCCGAAAAACATTTTGAAGCGCCAAACCTTGAGATTGACCTGCGTATGTTGAAAGAAAAAGTAGATGCAGGTGCTACTTACATTATGACGCAAATGTTTTTTGATAACCAGAAGTTTTTCAGCTTTGTGGATGCCTGCAGACAAATGGGGATCAATGTGCCCATTATACCGGGACTGAAGCCCATAACTTCTAAAAAACAATTGTCGGTTTTACCCAGGATTTTTCATGTGGACTTACCGACAGATTTATCGGTAGAAGTAATGAAATGCAGGACTGACGAAGACGTAGAAAAAGTAGGTACAGAATGGTTGTTGCAACAAAGCCGCGAACTGAAAGCCTTTGGTGTACCGGTATTGCATTACTACACATTGGGTAAGCCAAAAGTAATTTGGAATGTGGTTAAGGAGTTGGTGTGATTAGGATCAAATAATCTTGGGTTTAGTAGAGAACAAGCCTGCATTGATTAATGTGGGCTTTTTAGTTTGTTGCGGGTTGTAAAGTTAAAAGGGATGATGCTATTAAGCATTGTTGCAGCATGCCCGTGAGCATTGCGGGGTCGCACTCGTGTAGGGCAAATTTTAAATAAGCTTTTTACATTATTTAATTTGAACTGGGTGCTGTGGTAAAGAGCAGCGGAAGATATTGTTCATCTGATTCAAACTACGGTTCACTAAACATATTAACCAGCAAAGTATTTACTTGCTTCCTTTCACTATTCTCAAGGGAGCCTAATGTTTTAATTATTCGTGTTTTGTCAATTGCTTTCATTTGATCGAAGCAAATTTCGCCGGGCTTGTTATTAAAATTAGACACCAGTCGTGTGGGTATGTGCCTGATTGTAGAAGTTAAAGGGGCTACTATAACAGTTTGCAAATGTTTATTCGCTGTTGTTGGTGATATGATCAAATATGGCTTTACTTTAATTATTTCACTCCCCTTAACAGGATTGAGGTCAACAAGTACAACCTGCCACTTGTTATAATTAATTGTTGCCATCGTTTAATGTTGTATCCCAATTTGCAAAATCTTCTGCATCATTTTTTGCATCGAATCCTTTTTTCTTTGCTTCCTTAAAAAGTTGGTCCCAGTCAGCCAGAGGAGGAACGTCTGCAACTGGTGAAATCAGGATGCCATCTTCCTTGATTGTGATCTCTAATTCGCCCTTATCAAGATCAAATTGCCTGATGATG
>JANPPB010000850.1:0-4510 GCA_031428295.1 Segetibacter sp.
CTGTACAATACAGGTATACTTTCCTGAAAATACCAATCCTTCAGCGAATGTTCAAAAGGCGAGGATATAGAGTATTTAATATCAACAATACAACCCTCAGTAAGATTGGGCATGGTAAACTTAGCAAGCATGAAGTAGTTGTTTACCTTTTCTTCAAATATTGAACTTTTTTCCAATTTTGTTTTAACCAGTTTATCTCCTTGTAACGAGTAGGTATATGCCTCCACTTTTAAAATTCTATCTTTATAAAGACCTGACAAATACAATGGTATTGTAATGGTGGCTTCGTCAAAAGCATTTCGGCTAAGCAACCTGATACGGCTGTGTTTTTGGAAAATAATGTTGAAGCCGCCCGTGTTATCAACTTCGTATTCCGACGACCCGATGTTGGCCAATACAACTGCATGGGCACTGCTATCAATGGGGTAATTCTTGGGTGTAAAATCCTCGGCAGTAACCTCTCCAAGTTTAAATTTAAATTTTTGGCTTTGTGCAGGCATAGCAAACACAATAAAGAGCATACAAATTGCCCACAACGAAATTGGTTTCATACAGTTAGTTATGTAAAAAAATATAAAAAGGCTTTTTACAATGGGGGGTCTTTAAGAATATAGATTGCAATTATATAAAACTTTTGCAATACAAAAATTTTGATTTTCAATACTCATAGCGTGTGATATTCGTTCCCTCAATAAAATCGTTAATCATACAATTGAGTAGACAATGAAAGTTCGGGCTAATTGATTGAAAAATAAAACTTTGGTCGCTACATGAATGATAATGTACTTTAATGATTTAACCCCTAGGAGAGTGCGAATAAGAAAGTGATGCCAGGTTATAAATAGGTCGCAGTAAAAAACGATTTTCTAAATCTATTTTAATAAAAGAAAGATTTTGATGATTGCCGATAATCAGGAGGTGATATATTTATGGCTCTAAGTCTTTCCAAAAAAACTAACAGTTAGTGTACATATCATACTGAATCAAAATTTCGTTGAAGTACTCAAACTAATAGTCTCCGGATTATTTTTAAACCAAACTATTATGCGCATTTGCAAACTTCAATGCCTTATGGCCTGCCTGCTTATTGTATATTCTTTACCGATAAACGCCCAGGTATATGACTATGGCGATATTCCTTCAAAACAAAAATTTTTAAAAGAAATACCTTTTGATTTGGAGGCCGATGCGGTTGTTTTGTTTGATGTTGCCACGGCTAGTTATAACGACAATTATAACCTGCTGGTTGAAAGAAGAACTCGCATTAAAATATTAAAAGAGAAGGGTGTTCGCCATGGCAATGTTGAAATACCCTTTTACAGCAAAGACAATTTTGAAGTTGTTACGAACCTGGAAGCTGCTGTTTACAGTATTGATGAAAATGGAAATACAGTAACAATGCAATTGAAGCATTCAGATGTGTTCAGGCAAAAGTTAAACGACAGGTTATCGCTGGTAAAGTTTGCCTTACCCAACGTTAAGGTCGGGAGTATTATAGAGTATAAGTACGTTAGCAATTACAAGCACTATGGGGGGTTACAGGATTGGTTTTTTCAAAGGGAAATTCCAACATTGTATAGCAATTTTTTACTGGTAATACCGCCCAGGCAGGAGTTTACATACAATGTTCACAAAAGTACCGACCTGCCCATTGAAATTATTAATGATAAGAATGGTGGCTCAGTAAAGTTTGCAATGCAAAACATTGCCGGCCTTCGTGATGAGCCATATATGGATGCGGAGAAAGATTACCTGCAACATGTAGAATTTCAATTTTCAGGATATATGAACCAGACCGGAAGCAAAATTGCCTATATGAACAAATGGAGTGAGGTAAGCAGAGAATTGATGGGCGAACCTACTTACGGCAAACAACTGGGCAAAACTTTGCCAAACTCCGAGGCAATAATTGCCGGTTTTAAACTGTTGGAAGACGAAGACCAAAGAGTGAAAAACATTTATAACTATGTAAGGCAAAAATTTACATGGAATGGATTGTACACTAAATACGTTGAAGATGGTGTGAAAGAAGTTTGGGTATCTGGCAAAGGGTCAAGTGCCGAAATAAACTTTCTCTTAATCAACCTGCTGCGGTCCTGTGGAATAGTTGCGCATCCCATGTTAGTAAACGAGCGGCGCTTTGGACGAATAACCACAGAAATTCCCATCATAGACCAATTTCATAGTACTATAGCCTATGTGGTAACCTCAAAACAAACCTATGTATTAGACGGTACTGATGCCATAACCCCATTTGGCCTGATACCCGAAAGTTTGTTGAATACAAAAGCATACATAGTAGACAATAAAAAGGGTGGACTGAGTACATTGGAAGATAAATCCAGGCTTAATAGCAATGTGGTTAACCTATTTTCCATTGTTGATGAAACCGGCCAATTGAAAGGAGAAGTTTCGATTGTAAGTGCTGACTATTCAAAAATCAAGAGGCAAAAAACCTACAAGAACAATAAAGAGGCATTTACAAAAGAGTACCTTTTAAAAGGTTCTACAGGTATTGCCATCGACAGTCTTATGTTGATTGATATAGATAAGGACAGCCTGCCGTTGCAGCAAAACTTTAAGTATAAAATGAATGCTGCAACAGCCGGAAATTATAAAGTTCTAAACCTGAATATGTTCAGCGGATTTGAGACAAATCCGTTCATAGGCGAAAACCGATTTTCTAATGTAAATTTTGGTTATCGTTTAAATACTTCGCTGGTACAACAATACCAATTGCCAAAAAATTTGAAAGTTGAGGATTTACCAAAAAATGTATTAATTAAGTCTCCGGATGAAAGTCTTATAATGACGCGGACAATCTCCTTGTCAGACAACTACCTGATGGTTAAAATTTTGCTCAAGATTGACCGGCCTGTTTTTACACCAGATGAATACCCGATGCTAAAAGAATTTTATAAACAGATGTTCTCCTACCTGGAAGAGCCGGTACTGCTAATTGCTAAATAAATATGTATTTAAAAAAATTAATGTTTTTCCTCTTCACTCTAATAGTAATGAAGGGAAACAGCCAGTCATTACCATTTAATTTAACCTATTCAGCATTAAGTTTAGCGGACTCACTAACAGAAGGTGCCGACGCTGTGTATCGGGTTGATGAAGGCTCACTCGAAGTTCTTTCTACATCAAAATACATATACAGAATTCACAATGTTGTAACGGTACTCAACAAAAAAGGTGAGCGTTTCTTTTCGCACTCGGTAATGGTAGATAAACAGATCAAACTTGAAAATATTTTTATAAATATTTATGATAGCCTGGGTCGAAAAGTAAGCACCTATACCAAAAAAGATTTTGCATCAAGAAGCGCAGACGATGGTATGTCCATTTTTACTGATGACAAAATATTATACCTCACCACTGTACACCCTCAATATCCATGTACCGTTGAAACATCTTATGAGATAGTAACGAGCAGCTACCTTAGTTTGCCGGGATGGTCCTTTACTTCAGGCCGAGCCTCTGTTGAACGTTCCCTATTCACCGTTAAAGTACCTACAGATCCCGATATAAGGCACCGCACCCATGGCATGAACGTGGAGCCGGTGATTACCACGAACGGCGAAACGAAAACCTACGTGTGGCAGGCAAAAAACATAAAGGCTGCCACAACTGCCGAGGATAATACATTTGAGAATATAAATACCGCTTCTATAACCATTTTGCCCAACCGGTTTGTGTATGAAGGCTACCCTGGCCAAATGAAAACATGGAAAGAATTTGGAGACTGGAATTATCCTTTGTACACTGATGAAAAAGGATTTAATGCGCGGCAATTATTTGAGATTGAAGTGTTGCTTGCCAATTGTAAAACACCAAAACAAAAAATTGAAGCCCTGTACAATCATCTGAAGAACACGATGCGCTATGTAAGTGTGCAGTTGGGTATTGGCGGACAAAAACCGTTTCCTATCCAGTATGTATACGAAAAAAAATACGGCGATTGTAAAGCGTTAACCAACTATATGCGGTACTTGCTTAAAGCGGCTAATATCAACTCGTACCCTGCATTGGTTAATGCTGGCAGTTATAAAGCACCGATAGATCCCTTGTATGCTGCGCCGTATTTTAACCATGTTATATTGTGCGTACCCATAGCAAACGATACCATGTGGCTGGAATGTACCAGCAAGAATAACCAGGCCGGAGTACTCGGTAGCTTTACTGAAAATAAGAACGTGCTGTTGCTGACAGAAAATGGTGGAAAAATGGTTTCAACGCCCAAAAGCAAGAGCGCCAACAATCAGCTTAATACACAAACAATTATTCGATTGAATGAAAATGGTGGCGCTGCAGTTACCTCAAACCTGCAATGCACCGGCGATTTCTGGAACCTGTTTTACCAGGTAGAACAGTTTGATTCCGAAACAAAAAAAAGACTGTTCTCCCAGTACCTGCATTACAAAATTCCCGATGAGTTTTTGTTAAAACAAGTTATTGACACAGCATTAAGTACAGCTTTCACACTTAACCTGGTGTACGATAAGTT